>JBFJZQ010000205.1:0-6203 GCA_041622015.1 Oleiphilaceae bacterium | reverse complement strand
GAGCCTATTTGGGTACCACAATCCCTGAGTTCCCTAATTTATTTATTGTCACAGGACCAAATACCGGCATTGGCCATACCTCTGCCTTGTTCATTATCGAGTCACAAATGTATTACATCATGAAGTCAATTGAAACTGTGCAAGCAAGGCCAGAAAGTGTGATTGAGGTAAAGGCAGAAGCGGAAAATCGTTACACGGAATTGGTACATAAAGAAATGGCAAAAACCGTCTGGCAACGAGGCGGTTGCAATAGTTGGTATAAAAGCAAAAGCGGGAAAGTGATTGCCATGTTCCCGGGTTTTAGTTTTACCTATCGACGTTGGGCGAAACACTTTAAAGAGCAAGATCACCAGTTTGAAGCGTAAAAGTAATTACTTGGAAGTTTAAATAACATATAGAGGGTTTATGAAAAAAATATTATTAACTTTGGTCGTGGGCACTCCGTTGGTGTTTGCCATTTTGGTTGCTGTTTTTCCTGTGCCAATGGGGCAGTGGGTCTATGATAGTTCGATGTCAGTTGAGGCCAAAATTTATGGCTTTTCAGAGCAGAGCATTCCGATCGGAGACATGTCTCTATCTGTTTATCGTAACAGCAGTCATTTAGGCTCGGATAAGCCGACAATTGTGATGCTTCATGGTTTCAGTGCAAATAAGGGCGTTTGGCTGCGTTTTGCCAAATATTTCAGTGATGACTTCAATATTATTATTCCGGATTTAGCGGGGCATGGAGACACAGGATTTGATCCAAAGTGGGATTATTCTGGCCCTGCGCAAGCTGCCAGAGTTGTTGCTTTGATGGATAGGCTACAAATTCAGAATGCCCATATTATCGGAAACTCAATGGGGGGGGTTATTGCTGCACATTTTGCTCGCTTATATCCAGAAAGAACCCTCACGGCAACCTTAGTCGACCCTGCTGGTGTGGTATCACCAGAACCGAGTGAAATGGGCAAAATGCTAGCGCAAGGTAATAACCCCTTTCAGGTTAATTCACCTGAAGAATTTCAGGACTTTTACGCGATGACGATGGCAAAACCGCCTATTGTGCCTGATTTCGTCATTGCGGGTGTCGGTCAGCGATATGAAGAGAAAAGAGATGAGCTAGGTGTCATTTTTGAAGGTATCCATAATAAAGATTTATTGGATTCCTACCTTGGCGCTATCAAGACTCCCGTGTTAATTATGTGGGGTGGTAAAGATGAGTTGATTCATGTTAGTAGCGCACAAGTTTGGCATAAGGGCTTGCCGAATAGTGAATTAAAAATTTGGCCTGAAATAGGCCATATGCCCATGGTAGAAATTCCCGAAGAAAGCGCATCTATTTATCGTGACTTTCTTAGTAAGCATTGATCAGAATAAAAATATTAATCAGGAGCGCAAGATGAAATCTTTAAAAAATAAAGTGGCGGCTATTACAGGTGCAGGATCAGGTATCGGCCAGGCATTAGCGATTAATTTAGCAAAAGAGGGAAGTCATCTTGCTTTATCTGATGTGAATCAAAAGGGCTTAGCAGAAACACTAGATATGTTAAAAGCATATTCAGTGACTGTGACCCATCAACTATTAGACGTATCCGATAAAGACGCCGTTTATGCTTGGGCAGATAAAGTCGTTGCCGATCATGGTAAGGTAAATATGATCTTTAACAATGCCGGAGTTGCCTTATCAGGTACGGTCGATGCTTTATCTATAGAAGATTATAAATGGATTATGGATATAAACTTTTGGGGCGTAGTCTATGGTACCAAAGCATTCTTGCCACACTTAGAAAAGTCGGGTGAAGGACACATTATCAATATATCGAGTGTCTTTGGTTTAACCTCCCAACCCTTAATGAGCGGATATAATGCAAGTAAGTTTGCTGTGAGAGGGTTTACGGAATCACTAAGACAAGATTTGGAGATAACCGGTTCTAAGGTCACGACGACGTGTATACACCCTGGGGGTATAAAAACCAATATCGCAAAATCTGCAAGAATGTCTAAAAGTGTTGAAGCGGTGACCGGCATCAAAGAGGTTAATGCGACAGCTTCATTTGAAAAGTTCTTTATTCATTCACCCGATAGCGCAGCTAAAACAATAATAAAAGGTGTGAAAGACAAGTCGAGGCGGGTACTGATTGGGATTGATGCCAAAGTAATGGATGGCATGGCAAGGGTGCTACCCACGGGTTATCAGTGGGTATTTACCAATGTGGTTAAATTACAAAAGCGTTTTCTGAACTGATAACGTTCGATCACTTCAGAATAAAAAGGGCATCTCATGTATGCCCTTTTTTTATTTCTAGTTTCTTTACTCTAACTTTGTCTGTTAATATGCAAAAAGTTTCATAAAGTGTGACTTTGATACCTTTTCAGAGTTGAGTCTCAGTATCAGTATGAAATATCATTGCGCATCACTAAATTGTATAAAATTTAGTTTATTCTCTGGCTTAAAACTTAAATTATCGTCAAAAAGGATAGGTACTGTTATGCAAGGTTTCATGCACGGCTTTTTTGAGAAAGCTTTTTTAAAAATAGTCCTGTCGTCTGTAATGTTGTTCTCCGGTCTTGTTTATTCAGAAGAGCTCGTCAAATCAAAGAGTAAACCAAGTAATAAATGGATAAGCAACTGGGAAGAAGAATCTACCAAAAATGGAGTTGAAGCTCAGTGTCGTACCCACGTCTCTAATATTAAGCAATGTAAGTTAACTACAGAGTCAGACTTATCTGTTGAATCCTTAACCGCAGTGGTTATGGATGTGAACCGTTTTAAAGAATGGGCCGTAAGTGTTTTACAGTCTGATCAAATCGTCTATGACGAAAATGATCAAGATATTTATGTGTATACGGTTTATAAGTTCTCTGGTGCTTATGATAGGGATGCATTAACACGCTATCGTAAAACAGAATTTGACGATATGAACAAAACTAAAATTGACTTTATTACCGTCGACAAACCAGTCGAGAAAAAAGATCTTCGCCTAGTTCGTTTCCCTCTGATGGCCGGACACTGGCAGTTTACTGAAAAAGAAAATGGCAACACTGAAATAGAGTTATTAAGTTTTAGTTTGCCAGGTGGAATGGTACAGAGCGCGCTGTATTCATTATTTAATGTGGGCTCCTTGGATGCTTCATATGAAACGATGAAGGCGATACAGAAACAAGCGAGCTTGCCAGAATATATCTCATTACCAACTAATGATTCACTAGCGCCTTAATTATCAATTCAATTTTCAGGGATTTTCGTTAAGGATATGTCAAAAGCCATTGTGATTGGAGCCGGAATTTCCGGTTTAATGAGCGCTAAGATTTTGTCGAAACACTTCAATCAAGTGCTGGTGCTCGAAAAAGATCCATTATCCGAAGATTGCTCATCTGAGTATCGAAAAGGCTTACCACAAGCGCATCATCAGCATATATTACTGATGAAAGGCCGCCAACTATTCGAAGAGTTATTCCCAGGTTTTGATAATGAGTTAGCCGCTTTGGGTGCGCCCGAGCTTAGCTATTCAAACGATATCGCTTTGTATGTAGGTCATGGGAAATTACCTAGATTCCCTTCAAGCTTAAAGGTCAGACCTTCTCGACGAACTTGGATTGATGCACTGGTTCGAAAGCGTGTTGAGTCCTTATCCAACGTTGAAATAAAATCGGCTGTCCAGGTTGATAAGCTGATATATCGAAACATAGAAAATAGGGTTATAGGTCTAACCTGCTCAGAGAAGGGTATTGCTGACAATGTCAGGTCTGATATGACTTATGACCTTTTGGCTGACTTGATTATTGATTGTAGTGGCCGTGGTAGTCGCATCAATAACTGGTTGAAGGATTTAAACTTAGGGGAGGTCCCAAAAACGATTATCGACCCCAAGCTAGGTTATGCCTCATGCCTATTAAAAATTCCTGATGATTACCATGGAGTACGAGGGATTGAAGTTGCGCCACATGCACCCGATAATCCCCGTGCGGCAGGACTTTGGGAAGTCGAAAAGGGCACATGGCTGTTAACTTTAATCGGCATGGCGGGTAAATATCCTCCTCAAGACTTAGCAGGTTTTAAGGCCTTTGCCGCTTCTCTTCCGACAAGCTCAATTACTGATATTTTGAACCAGTCTGAACAAATTTCAGAGATTAAAAGTTTCCGTGGAACCAAAAATATTTGGCACCATTTTGAGAAAATGGCTCATTATCCAGATGGTTTATTGGTCATGGGAGATGCTCTGTGTGCTTTCAATCCGCTTCATGGTCAGGGCTTGACCTTAATCGCACGTAGTGCGCAATTGTTAGATGAGCAACTATCACAAGGTAAGAAAGCTCATTATTCGAATAGCTGGGCGCAAAGTGCTTACCGTAAATTGAACAGAGTTTTCATAAGTGCATGGATGTTTGCGATTAGCGAAGATATGCGTTGGTCCGAGACTATTGGCCGACAAGTAGATTGGAAGCTCAAACTGGCTTATCGCTTCACAGATAGACTCTTAGCAACATGTCAGCATTCAGAATATGTCACTCAGTCCTGCCTTTCCGTCGCCAATATGATTCGCTCGCCACTAGCCTTGTTACATCCGGCTATCATTATTCGCATGCTTTGGTTTGGTGTTTCCAAAGAAAAAAAACAGTCTCATCAAACTAATTTTCACGCCAATGGAGTAGAAAAATAATGGACTATTCGTGGGCAAACAATCATGAACATCAAGTCAGTAACTATGCAAATGACGAGACTGTTTCTCAGTTTGACCGAGTCTGTAAAACTACACGCATTAATAACTTGAGTATACAAGAACGCCAAGAGCTTATAACACAACATGGTTACCAATCGAGCTCATATTTTTCTTTGCAGCAAGGTGTCGATCATCTGGGAATACCACAAGTAGGCTTCATTGCGTTTTATTCACAACGTTTCTTAGGTACGACCTTTAATATCGCGTTTACCAATCCTGTTTGTTCAGCAGAAGATATTCCTCAATTGGTTGCTTTACTGGAATGTGTCAGCGGCCATAAAACCATTTTTATGGCGGTAGATAAAAGCTGTGCTGATAAATTAATAACGATGGGTTACACCTGCAATGACATGGGGCTGGAATATCATTTACCACTCGCCGATTACAAAATTGAAGGTAAAAATATGAAATATCTTCGATGGGCGGCGAATTTAGGTAAGCGTGGTTTTGTGGTGAAAGAGCAAACTTGGGACGAGGTGGATGCAGAACAGGTTAAACATATATCCACTTTATGGCGACATACAAAAGCGGTAAAAGACAAAGAGTTAAGGTTAATAACCCGACCACCAGAATTTAAAGATGCATGGGGCGTCAGAAAGTTCTTTTGTTATTATGAAAGTGAGTTAGTGGGGTTTGTATTTTTTGATCCTTATTTTAAAAACGAAAAACTTCTTGGCTATACGGCAAATATTTTACGCGGTAGGAAAGATGTCCACCCAAATGGCTTTCTCGATTTTACCGTCTTAGAAGCCATGAAAGTATTCAAAGCTGAGGGGGTTGCCGAGTTATCTTTAGGTATTTCGCCCTTACATGACATTGCTCAGCATCCCAAAGAAATTAAATGGGTGAGGATGCTACAGAAACTTATGTATCGCTATGGTAGTTCCTTATATGCCTTTCAAGAATTGGCCTATCATAAAACCCGTTATAGAGCAGAACCTTCGATGTGGTATCAATGCGTCCCGCCCAAAACATCAGTAGTGAAAGCGGCCGCGGCGGTTTTAATTGCCATCAACGTTCTTTAACGAGTTAAAAAAATAATGACAGTGAATGATACTAAGCAAAGTGTGTATGGCAGAACAGCCTGGTTCTATGAGGGCGCAGCGCATATTTTTAGTGGTGGCCAAATAAGAGCCAGCAAACAATGGCAGCTTCAATGGTTAAAGCCCGGTCAGCGTGTGCTTTATGTCGGCGCAGGTAATGGTGAAGATGTTATTATGGCCGCTCGCCTGGGTGTTCAGGTCACTGTCGTCGAATTATCAGAAGAAATGCTGATACGTCTGGAAGCCAAGCTTGAAAAGTTGAACCTGTTAGATCAGGTGATGCTTATCTGTGGGGATGCCTATGAGCATCGGCCAGAGGATAATTACGATGCTGTTGCCGCCAATTATTTTTTAAATGTTTTCTCAGAAGAAACCATGCAAAAAATGTTGAAACACTTGGCGTCACTTATCAAGCCAGGAGGTCAATTATTGATCGCCGATTTTGCGCCTGCTGTAT
>JBFJZQ010000204.1:0-6282 GCA_041622015.1 Oleiphilaceae bacterium | reverse complement strand
TCAGCATCTGAGGATCTTTAACCACTAAATTGGCAACATCATTCTCATCTTCAACTAAATAAATTTTGCCACCAAATTTAGTATCATATTGACCCATCGTGCCTTCGACTTCCGGGTGCCCTTCATGCCCGATCAAGATACATTCACGGCCTTCTTTACTATATTTCATGACCTCCAAGTGAACCTTGGTGACTAAAGGACAAGTCGCATCGAAGACATTTAAAGCACGAAATCTTGCTTCTTCTTGTACCGCTTTTGACACACCGTGGGCGCTAAAAATAACCAGTGAGTCATCCGGCACTTCTTCCAGTTCATCCACAAAGATAGCACCGCGTTGTTTCAAATCATCGACCACGAATTTGTTATGAACTACTTCATGACGCACATAGACGGGTGCACCGAAGACCTCTAACGCTCGGTTGACGATTTCAATCGCGCGATCAACACCGGCACAAAAGCCTCGGGGATTTGCTAACTTAATATTCATACGATGACCTGGGTGACTTGATTCAACAATCTCTTGATTCAACATAGGCGGGTTTATAAAGCTTCAACTGATTGAATTTCGACCACAAACTTAAGTGTTTCACCGGCTAAAGGGTGATTAAAGTCAATAACAACTTCATTGTCATCAAACTGTTTAACGACACCCGGTAATTCTGATTTATTGGCATCGGCAAAGGAAATCATTAAACCTTCCACAAGCTCCATATCAGCAGGAAAGTCGGAGCGTTTCATGGTTTGTAAGTTATTAGGGTTAGGCATCCCGAAAGACTTTTCTGGTGGCACCATAAACTCATCTTTATCGCCTGCTACTAAGCCAACCAGATAACTTTGAAAGCCATCAGGTAATTGACCATCGCCAAATTCAAAGCTTGCCGGCGCCTTATCAAAAGTGGAATCAACAACAGAGCCATCTGCAAGACTCAAAGAGAAATGCAAGTTCACCTTGGTATTCTCGCCTACTTTTACCAAATTACTTTCTGTCACGCTTTACACCACACTGATCATTAAATTCGTAGATCATCAAAAATAAAACAAGTTTATTAAGACGTCGCTTTTTCTGCACTCTGTTCTTTCTTTGGTCTAAAAATATCCAGGATCATTAAACCTGCGCCAATACTGATAGCCGTATCAGCAATATTGAAGGCGGGAAAGTGATAATCTCCCCAATAGAAATGCAAGAAGTCTACAACATAGCCTAAGGTGATTCTGTCATAAAGATTTCCAACTGCACCGCCTAAAATTAAGGCCACAGCCAGGGCCACCCATTTATCATCGCGAAGCTTGGTTAACCAGACCCCTAGGCCCAGGCTGACAAAAAATGCCAAGGCGATAAAAAACCACCGCTGCCAACCAGACTCCGACGCCAAGAAACTAAATGCCGCGCCGGTATTATGCAGTAATGTAAGATTGAAACCGGTTAAGGAGTCAAACAACTGATACACAGGGACAGGAATGGCGTAGTCCAAGTTCGCAGTCGCTAGTGATTTCGTCCACAGATCCAGAATAACAATGACTAAACTGAGACCTAGATAAATCACTAAATGCTTAGACAGGCTTACTTGATTTTGAATATTCTCCACCATTATGCAAATGCTCGCTGTTCACCATCGCCTTCGATATTTTCGATACAGCGACCACAAAGTTCTGGGTGAGCGGCATGCTGACCCACATCTTCCCGGTGGTGCCAACAACGATCACATTTTGCATGCTCTGAGGCATGTATTTCCAACAATAAGCCTTCTAATTCACTTGGGCTTGCTTGCGAAGCATCTGCTGCCGAAATAGGTAAAACCCTTGCGCCCGAAGTAATTAACACAAAGCGTAACTCGTCACCTAAAGACAACAGCGCATCATACAAATCGCCTTCACAGAACAAGCTCACTTCTGTTGCTAACGCACCTTTGATTTTGCCAGCATTACGTTCTTCTTCTATACGCTTATTGACGGCATTTTTTACAGCTAAGATTTTCAGCCAGAATGCACGGCCTTTTTGGTCATCTTCATTCAACCCTTCAAGGCCTTCATACCATTTACAGACAAAGACACTAACTTCTCTGTCTGCGCCTTTTGGCTTCGGTAAAGACGTCCAGATTTCATCGGCAGTGAAACTTAACACTGGCGCAATCCAGCGAGTCATCGCTTCAAGAATATGATACATAGCCGTTTGACAAGATCGTCTTGCCAGACTGTCTTTTGCGGTGGTGTACTGGCGATCTTTAATAATATCTAAGTAGAAACCACCCAAGTCGACACCACAGAATTGCACAACTTTCTGGAACACGGTTAAGAAGCTGTATTCCTCATAAGCTTCTTTCAATTCATCTTGAAGCTGTAAAGCTCGGTCCACTGCCCAACGATCAATTTCAACCATATCCTCGCTAGCAACCATGTCTGTTTCAGGGTTAAAGCCATTGATATTTGAAAGCAGGAAGCGCGCCGTATTTCGTATGCGTCGGTAGGAATCCGCGGCACGTTTTAAGATTTCATCCGACACGGTCATTTCACCCGTGTAGTCAGTGGCTGAAACCCATAAACGGAGAATATCGGCACCTAAACTATTCATCACTTCTTGAGGTGCAACCACGTTACCCAATGATTTGGACATTTTTTTACCGTCGGCATCCACGGTAAAACCATGCGTTAGCACTTGCTTATAAGGTGCTTGGTTATTGATCGCGATGCCTGTTTTAAGCGAAGACTGAAACCAACCACGGTGTTGATCTGATCCTTCTAAATACAAATCTGCTGGATATTGACCTAATTCTTCGCGTTGACGAAGAACAGCTGAATGAGTCACACCAGAGTCAAACCATACATCTAGTGTATCCGTCACTTTGCTATATTGATCCGCCTGATCACCCAGTAATATGGATGCATCTAGTTCGAACCATGCATCAATACCTTTCTCTTCAACTAAAACGGCGACTTTTTCAATTAGCGTTTCAGTGTCTGGGTGTAATGCTTGGGTTTCTTTATGCACAAATAAAGTAATCGGCACACCCCAAGTACGCTGACGAGAAATACACCAATCCGGGCTTTGCTCTAACATACCCTCAATACGATTTTGACCCCATTCAGGAATCCACTGCACACCTTTAACAGCTTCTAATGCAGATGCTTTAAGTCCATTTTGATTCATGCTGACAAACCACTGAGGTGTGGCTCGATAAATCAAGGGAGTTTTCGTTCTCCAGCAATGAGGGTAGCTATGCGTAAAGACTTTCTTTGCAACTAACTTGCCTTCGGATTCGAGGGCTTCGATCACTGCGGCATCGGCTTTATAAACATGCAAACCAGCAAACTTTTCAACGTCTGAACGGAAGATCCCGCCATCATCAACATAGTTAAGCGTACCTAAGCCGTATTTTTTACCTACATTGAAATCGTCGACACCATGGTCAGGAGCGGTATGTACTGCGCCCGTACCCGCATCCGTGGTGACATGATCACCCAAGATAACAGGAACCTGTTTATTACGATAAACAGGGTGAATTAACGGCTGATTTTCAAGAGCTTGACCCAAGCAACGGCCTACTACTTCATGACTGTCTATGCCATAGCGTTCCATATTTTCTGCGACCAGTGCATCCGCCATGATCACTAATTCCGGCCCAGCACCTGCATCAAGTTTAACTAGTGCATATTCAAGGCTGGCATTTAACGAGACGGCTTGGTTCGAAGGAATCGTCCAAGGCGTGGTTGTCCAGATCACAATTGAGCAGTTTTGCCCTAAAGCACTCACACCAAAGGCACTGGCCACAGCAGCTTGGTCTACCACATCAAAACGAACATCTATCGCGGTTGATTGTTTTTCCTGATATTCAACTTCGGCTTCTGCCAAAGCGGAACCACCGACCACACTCCAATAAACAGGCTTGAAGCCTTTTTGCAGATGACCGTTTTCAATGATTTTGCCTAAGGCGCGAATGATGTCGGCTTCAAATTTGAAGTCCATGGTGAGGTAAGGTTTCTCCCAATCACCCAACACACCCAAGCGAATAAAGTCGGCTTTTTGCCCAGCAACTTGTTTAGCGGCATAGTCACGACAAGCTTTACGAAATGCAGAATATTCAACTTTAACACCCGCTTTACCGAGTTTCTTTTCAACATTATGTTCAATAGGCAAACCATGACAATCCCAACCGGGGATGTAGGGCGCATCAAAACCACTTAAGCCTTTTGACTTAACAATGATATCTTTCAAAATTTTATTAACGGCATGACCAATATGAATATTACCGTTTGCATAAGGAGGACCATCATGAAGAATAAACTTTTCAGCACCGGCTCTTGCCTTACGGATTTGACCGTATAAATCAATCTCATTCCAATGCTTCAACATAGCTGGCTCGCGCTGTGCAAGATTGCCTCTCATTGGAAAATCTGTATCAGGTAAATTAAGGGTGTGCTTATAGTCACTCATAGTATGTTCACTTTGCCTGTATCGATCTAAGGATCAATTAAATTATCAAAAATTACGTGTTAAGCTCGCCCGCAAAAAACGCCCGCGCGCGTTGGCTATCCATTTCTATTTGTTTTTTAAGTTGCTCAACGCCATCAAATCGTTGCTCATCTCGCAGCTTTCGATGAAATTGTACTTCGACATATTCGCCGTAAATATCCTTATTGAAATCAAATAAATGCACTTCTAAAGAAGGTTTAAACTGGCCAATAGTAGGTTTGCACCCTACATTGGCGACACCCGGTATCATGGTATTTTCAGATTTCAAAAATAAGCTCACTGCATAGACTCCTGAAAGAGGTGAAGACACTCTTTTTAAATTAATATTTGCAGTCGGGAAGCCTAATTGTCTGCCTAGCTTTTGGCCGTGGGCGACTCTGCCACAAAACGAGTAGGGTCGACCTAATAACTGTGCTACTTTGGTAAATTCACCTTGCGCTAAAAGTTCACGTACAAAGGTACTACTGGCTCTTTGCACAAAGTCTTGCTCCTCTAAAGGGCAATCTGCACTATCCGTGTCACAAGATTCTTTGGCTAAAATGGTTTGGGTATTTTCAACTGAAAACCCTAATTCTTTAGACAAAGTACATAAAAGCTTATAATCACCCTGTCTGTCTCCGCCAAAACGAAAATCATCTCCGATAACCAAATGCTCCACGTTCAAGTGTGAAACCAAAACTTTCTGTACAAATTCTTTTGCCGATAATTGACTTAGCTGTTCATCAAACTTCAAACAAAAGACATAATCCAAGTCATACGCTGACAGAGCTTGAAATTTTTCACGAAAACGCATTAGCCTAGCTGGTGCATCATCGCCTTTAAAAAACTCCATTGGCTGTGGTTCAAATATGATGATCAAAGCAGGAAGTTGACGCTTCTTCGCCTCTAAAATCACCTGCTGAATAATCGCCTGATGTCCAAGGTGGACGCCATCAAAATTCCCAATCGTCGCCACGCATTTGGTGTTCGATACGCCACCTTCCCCTAAACCAGGATTATGGAGCCCTCTGAGTAAATGCATCGCCACCACGTTTTACGCCATCAAAATTAGAACTGCAAAAATAGCCAGAGATTATACTGGTGGTCGGACTAAAGATTCAATGCAGATAAGAATTACTGAGGCCTATATGACAAAAAAACCACCCATCAGGAAAGAGAGGTGGCTTTTAAAGTTAAGATTTTTCAATAACAGAGTAAAATATTGGAAATATCACTCCCACCAACCAACAAGGTTCATATATATGAGCGTTGCTGGTGCAATCAATAAAGTCAGAATACCGATTGTTTCATCGGTTGATTCTTCGTTGTTCTCGTTGACGCGAAAACCATTTTCTTTACCGGAGGTATAAAAAGTTCTGCCATCTCTATAGGCAAAATATTTATTTGGATCCTCTAGCTTATAATTTCCTACATTCTGGTAGGCAGGCACAAACTCTTCATCATCAGCCATGACATTCAGGGATAAGCATGCAACAAACACGCTTATAACGACTAGTTGAATATGTTTCATTTTTAGCTCTCCTCTACCCAGACTTGTTAAAATGAAAAAATCTTATTGGATGCCTCGCAATAATACTTTTATCCAGAATAATTAAATGAATAGTCTTTGGGTAATTTACACACAATTCATTAGAAAACAGTCTAACCGTAAAATAAAGTGATTTCACAATCAATTACAAAGAAATTCTTCTTGCCGAGACAGAGTTATCAATTTTTACGCAAGCACGGTAGAATCTTACTCACTCTAACGTCCACCTCAACAAGAAATTTTTCATGCTTAGTTACCGACACGCTTTTCACGCTGGCAATCATGC
>JBFJZQ010000203.1:0-6324 GCA_041622015.1 Oleiphilaceae bacterium | reverse complement strand
TATCAATCAGGTGGAAGGGGTGTCTCATCGGATAAAGTCGCTCTACTAGAAGATTTTGTACAAGGTGATATACGCCCCGATCTTACCTTTCTTTTAGATGCGCCCGTTGAAATTGGAATGTCTCGCGCCCAAAAACGGGGTGCCTTAGATCGCTTTGAAGAAGAGGAAATAAGCTTCTTTAATCGAGTGAGAGACAACTACTTGCAAAGAGCCTCTAAAGAACCTGAGCGATTTAAAATAGTGGATGCAAGTCAAAATCTAGCGGATGTTCAAGCAGACTTGAAAGATAAGCTTCTGGAAAAGTTTTAGTTAGTTATTCAAGATATAGCTTTTCTAATAAATCGTTTAGTTTAGATTTCATAGAAACGTTCAACAAAAGCAAAGCAGCTAAGCCCACTTGGCGTTAATCAAACGCTGCGAAAGCGTTTTTAGGGCTTTGCCTTTATGGCTGATTTTCCAAGCAATGAAGTTGTCATTGGGGTCTTGGATAGTTGGTAAAGGAAGTAATGTTCCATTTTCTAAATAAGTTTGTATTCTGTGTTTAGGTAAATGTCCGATTCCTAAGCCTGCTAGTTGCGCTTTAATTTTCTGATCCATGGTCTGAACATATAAAATTCGTTTACCCATGCTCAAACCGACATTACGGGCAATATTGATTGTCGCTGTATCATGCGTCACCACACGTCGTAAACTAGGAAGTATGCTCTCTAGTTTTGCGGGGTCATCTAATAAGTGTGATTGAGGATGTGTTTTGGCGATCACCGGAATCATATCGGATAATTCAATCCCCACCGCTCTAAAACCTTTTTGTTGTGGCACCGGGCCAGGCGCACCCACGAGTAAATCGATTTTGTCGTGTTCAAGTGCTTCCCATCCACCATTCAAAACCGATTCTGAAATATCGATTTCTAAACTTTCATGCTCACAGAGAAAGGTATTGAGTACCTGAAAAAAGATATCGTGATTAATGGTCGATTCCAAGGCGATACGTAATTTAGGTTCCCAGCCGGTAGCAACTTCTTTTGCTTTTTCAGCCAAAAGCTTGGTTGCATTTAAAATAGTTCGGCCTTCTTCAAGAATGAGCTGGCCAGCTGGGGTTAGCACTGAACGCCGGCCTTCACGCTGAAATATCGTAATGGAAAGCTGCTCTTCTAATTTTTGTATAGCATAGGAAAGAGCTGAAGTGGCTTTGTTCAGCTCTTCCGCTGCTTTTGCAAAGCTGCCTCGGCGATCAATCGCATCGAGTATTTCTAATATCTCTATATTGATTGGATTAACAGGCATGTAGGCATAACTCTATTGTTCTGAATTTTAGAACATTCTAGTCAGAAAGTAAGTCTTATTCAATTTTATCAGAGGCTTATACTGGTTCAACAAACTGGCAAATGACCAGGTGTTTTAAAAATTAACCTTAATAACCTACGACAATAAATTTAATTGGAGAATCAAATGAACACAGTAATCAAAAACCTTCTTTCTACCAATGCAGGCTTCGATACCCTGGCGGTGAGGTTGGCAGCAGGCGTGATATTTACGGCTCACGGTGCGCAAAAGTTATTTGGTTGGTTTGGTGGTTATGGTTTAGAAGCTACAGCTAGTTGGATGGCTTCTATCGGCTTAGAACCCGGTTACTTTTTAGCATTGATGGCGGGTAGCGCAGAATTTTTTGGTGGCTTGTTTTTGATATTCGGTTTATTGGTTCGACCTTCTGCCATGGTTTTAGCGGTAACCATGTTGGTAGCTATTGTTACCGTGCATTTAGAGCATGGTTTGTTTATGAGTAACAATGGTTATGAATTTGGTTTGGCTTTACTGGCCATCAGCGTTGGCTTGGCAGTTCGAGGGGCAGGTAGTTTAAGTATCGACAGAAAAATTCAGCATAAGCTAGTCTAATCATTCATTTGCTTCGTAGAACCTTATACAAATATTTAAAAATTTAGGATAACAAAATGACTATTTTACATATCGATACCAGCTCAAAAATGGAGGGATCAAACTCTCGGGCCCTTTCGGATTATATTGTTGAAAAAGTAATTGAATCAGGTCTAAGTTCAGACACAATTATTCGCAGAGATTTGGCAAGGCAGTTATTGCCTCAAATTACTGCCGAAGATTTGATTGACCTGCACGCTTCAACAGAGTCAGACACAGAGTCATTGAAGCAGCATTTTGAACTATCAGAAAACTTAATCACTGAATTGAAGTCTTCAGACACTCTGGTAATAGGTGTACCGATGTATAACTTTGGTGTACCGGTTGCTTTGAAGCAATGGATAGACTATATCGCTAGAGCAGGCCAAACCTTTAAGTACACAGAAAACGGTCCGATTGGTTTGTCGGGTGTGAAACAGGCATATGTGGTCATTGCTTCGGGCGGCACACCTTTAGGAAGCCTTATGGATCATGTCAGCACTTACATTAAAACCGTGTTGGGTTTCATTGGTGTTGAGACGGTACATATTATCGATGCATCAGGTTCTAAGGGTGCCACTGAAAAAGTGATTGCTGAGGCAAAAGCACAGATTGATGAGCTATTTTCAGCTTAAGTCGAAACAATAATTTAGAGGAGAAATTCGGATGGGATTACTACAAGACGGAAACTGGGTCGATCAATGGTACGACACCAAAAAATCTGGCGGTGAGTTTCGTCGGCAAGACAGTCGCTTCCGTGCTTGGATTCGTAATGAGCCAGAAGCGATGTATCCTCCTGAGTCCGGTCGTTTCCATCTTTACGTGTCCCTGGCTTGTCCTTGGGCACACCGGACACTTATTTTTCGCGCTTTAAAGGGGTTGGAAAAACATATTGGGGTGACGGTAGTCGAGCCCATTATGTTGGAAAATGGCTGGGAGTTAAACGATGACCAGTACGGATTAGACTATTTGTACCAACTCTATTTGAAAGCCGATGCCAATTACGAAGGTAGAGTAACCGTACCGGTGTTGTGGGATAAAAAAACACAGACCATCGTAAGTAATGAGTCGGCTGAAATCATTCGTATGTTTAATTCCGAGTTTAATGACTTAACGGGTAATCAAGATGACTACTACCCTGAGGCACATAGGGACGCTATTGATAGCTTAAATGAGCGCATTTATCACACGGTCAATAACGGGGTCTATCGCGCAGGTTTTGCCACGACACAAGATGCCTACGAGCAAGCCTTTCAAGAACTTTTTGATTCTTTAGAGTGGTTAGAAAGTATGTTGTCGAAACAGCGTTATTTGGCTGGCACACAAATTACAGAAGCAGACTGGCGTTTGTTTACCACCTTGATTCGTTTTGATGCGGTCTATGTTGGACACTTTAAATGCAATCAAAAACGTATCGCTGATTATCCAGCTTTGAGTGGTTATGTGCGCGAGCTTTATCAAGTTACTGGTGTGTCAGAAACAGTTAATTTTGAACATATCAAAACACATTATTACGCCAGCCATAAGACTATTAACCCAAGCGGAATTATCCCACTAGGGCCAGGTCAAGATTTTACCAAGGCGCATAATAGAGCGTTTTAAAAAGGGTGGGTGAATCATGAGAATACTTAAGAAAATTATTCAAGGTCGCGCAACCAATGACGGCGATGGTGTCAGCATTCGACGGATAGCCGGCTCCCAATACAATGCCTTGCTTGATCCATTTTTGATGTTGGATGAAATCAATTCAGATAAGGCTTCTGATTATATTGGAGGTTTCCCTGAGCACCCACACCGAGGCATGGAAACCATTACTTATATGAAAATGGGGCGAATGCGTCATCGAGATCATATGGGTAACGAAGGCGTGATTGGCCCGGGCGATGTTCAGTGGATGACGGCTGGAAAAGGCGTCTTACACTCTGAAATGCCAGAACAAGACAGTGGCTTATTACATGGTTTTCAACTGTGGTTGAATTTACCGGCCTCGGAAAAAATGAAACCGGCTGCTTATCGAGATATTCGAGCTGGAGACATTCCTGTCAAAGAGCTCAGTGGCGGCGGTAAGGTGGCGGTTATTGCTGGCGAAGTCAGTATCAATAATGAAGAAATAATGCGAGGAGTGCTACCCAAACTGAGTACGGAGCCTGTAATGATAGACATTGGTTTGGGGGCGCATGAACGCCTCAATTTGTCCTTCAATAAGGCGTATCCTGCTTCGGTCTATGTTATAGATGGGGAGTTAGCGGGTGATGATCGGATCGAAAAAGGCAGTATGGGACTTTTTTCAGAAGGATCTAGTTTGTCATTAAGGGCTGGTGACGAAGGTGCATCTCTGCTTATTTTAAGCGGAAAACCCTTAAAAGAACCCATTTCGCAATATGGACCCTTCGTGATGAATACGCGAGCTGAAATTGATCAAGCGATTAATGACTTCCGAATGGGGCGGCTTATCTAAGGTTTCTAATCAATAGCCAAGACGATCTACCAAGAAAAAGAATATTGTTTGGCTTGGCTATAGTCATTACTTAGGTCGATATGAGCACCTAATAGTCTTACTTTTTTCCCCTGTCCGCGCTCTAATGCTTCGACTAATAATTCTGAAAATAGGCTTTCATTAAAGCTGTGGAAGGTGAGCTCTTTGGTGGTTTGGTGAAAGTCGTTAAATTTTACCTTGATACCTATTTTTTGAATGCTGCGTGTCACTAAATGTTTGGCTGCGCGGGTTTTTAATTCGGGTAATAATTTTCCAAATAAAATGGTTTTTAGGTCATTTAAATCACTAAGGTCATGGGGAAATGTTCTTTCTACGCCTACCGATTTTCGTATTCGTGATGTGATAATCTCTCGCTCATCAACTCCGTGACAGCGACACCAGAGTAATTTTCCAAGTTTGCCAAACTTCTCTATTACCCGGGCTTCATTGCTTGATTTCACGTCTCTGCCATATACAAGGTTTTGTCTTTTGAGTTTTTCAAAGGTTACTTTACCGATCCCCGGTATTTTGTTTAAAGGCATCTGATCAATAAATGCGTTTACATCTTTAGGTGTAATGACGTAAATACCATTTGGTTTGTTGATATCTGAAGCGACTTTAGCGAGAAACTTGATAGGGGCGACGCCGGCTGAAGCCGTCAGGTTTAATTCACGATGAATAGTCTCGCAAATATCTTGTGCAATAAGGGTCGCGGAGCCTTGATGTAAGCTGCAGTCGGTGACATCGAGATAGGCTTCATCTAGGCTGAGTGGTTCGATGAGCTTTGTGTAGCGTTCAAAAATGCTTCTTATTTTCGCACTCACTTCCCGGTAAACGTGCATCCTACCCGGCAATAAAATTAAATTAGGGCATTTACGAAGCGCCACGCTAGTGGGCATGGCTGAGCGAACACCATATTCTCTGGCGATATAGTTACAGGTGGAAAGTACGCCACGAGAAACCCTCGAACCACCCACGGCTACAGCTTTATCTTGTAGGCTAGGGTTATCTCTAATCTCCACAGACACGAAGAACGCATCCATATCAACATGAATGATTTTTTGCATGCTTGCTTAGTTCCAAATAATGGCTGTATAAATATACAGTTATTATTTGTTGGAAACAATTAGAAATTTATGCTGTCAATCTATTGTAGGCCTGCTTAATGAAAACGATTTAAATTGGGGGTTGTATTGAAATGGCATGGTGATCATGAAAATTACCAATTTCATGCACAGATTGCGGTAAAGACAGCCAGTCAGGCACTTTGCTGTGATCAATGAGTAGTGGCATACGGTGATGATAAATGCCGCAGTGTGCGTCCGCTTCACAAGTGATGGTAACTAGTTGGAATAGATTGGTTTGATAGGGAAATAAAATCCCCGCCATAAATAAAACACCTTCTTCTACAGGCGAGAAACGATGTTTCTTTTTATGACCGGTTTCACCTGTCCATTCAAACCAGGCGGAGCAGGGCACCACGCAGCGATGCAGGGCATAAGCGGAGCTAAAGGTTTTTTTTGTGGCGACCGTTTCCATTTGGGCATTGATAATAGGGTAGTGTGCCCATTGAGGTTTAATTCCCCAATGGCTTGAAGCTTGAGTAATCTTTCCATGATGAAGATGCAAGCATTCAACGGCTTGTGTTGGACGCTGATCAAAATTATGCGTGGCGTTGAAATTTACCTTTAGACTTTGATAAACCCCTTTATCCACTATTTTTTTATTTACTTCAAATCGTCCACACATGGTTAAAACCTATTTTCACGTGCTTATTTTTAATGGATAGTTATCAGTTTAAATTAGAAGCGTTTAAACTCAATAGCTCATCAGAACAACAAAGCATTCAGTCATTCGATAGTCGTCTATAGATAATATTGATTTACCTGATAATACACTAGTTTAAATAAGTACTATTTTTTATGAAGTTATCTGTT
>JBFJZQ010000202.1:0-6329 GCA_041622015.1 Oleiphilaceae bacterium | reverse complement strand
GTGGACATCACTCAAATGACAGAACAAAAAAGAAAGCGCTATGGTTTAGAAAATCATAGAGTACTGTAAATTTTCCACCTTTATTAAATAACTAAGTCATTGATTCATATCAGCAAGTTTTCTTTCAGCCAGCTGGTAAATCTCACTTTTTGGAATCGCTAAAAACATCGACCGCTTGAGCATGTTGTTGGCTTGATCATTGACGCCCAAACCTTGATAGACTAAACCGTAAAGATAAAATGCTTCAGCATCTTTGGGGGCAATTCTGAGTGCGTGTTCAAGGTGATGCTGAGCGCGCAACCATTGCTGAGCTTCAAGCGCTTTTTTGGCAGAATCAATGACTGAACCTAAAACATCGGCGGGTTTGAGACGTTTACTGCTGGGTATGTTTAAGCGAGGAGAGTCTTGTTCTATAGTCTCTGAATTTGTTTGGCTTTGCTTGGTGCTTGTATTAGATGTCGGTTCAGCTTGCTTTGACGGAGTGCTCTCAATCAGGACGGTCCTATTTTCAACAGGAACAATTGGGTTGTTCGGGCTTCGATTGGTCTTAGAGCTAGAGCTTAAGTGGCTACATGCATTAAGACAGGTAATAACAAAAAAAATAGTGGAAATATGAGAAAGCGCGTTAGTTCTCAAAACCATGACTTAATCCATCCTTTGAAACTTGAAAAACCATTATTGCAGTCTTGATACGGCAAGCGTGATACATCGCCCCATATCGGAAGTTTAACTGCTTCTTTGCATTGTTCATCGGTTCTTTTGCCACTTTGCATATCAAACCAATAAAAATCAATGTTCTCGGGTTGAACCATGGCGATTGACGATTGTGGAATAGCGCGCATAAATTCAGTCCATACTTTTAAGGCGCCGCTGCTTCCTGTAAATGCGGTGGGGGTATTATCATCATTACCAATCCAGACGACACTCAAATAATCACCCGAAAAACCAGCAAACCAGCTATCTCTGTTGTCATTCGTTGTGCCTGTTTTGCCGGCAAGATCAAGTTCTTCAGGTAAAACATAGTAGGCGGATCGGCCTGTACCCGAACGCATAACACTTTGAAGCCCATGCTGTAAGAGAAAAACAGATTCTGGTGAAAAAACTTGCTCAACTTGAAACGGGTAGCGTGAAATGACTTCACCCGCTGTAGTCGTTACTTCTCGAATGACTCTTAATGGCATGTTAAAGCCTTGATTGGCATAGGTCAGGTACATTTGGCTTACTTGCATCGGGCTAAGTGGGAGCGATCCCAGAAACAAAGAGGGATAAGGATTGATATTTCCTTTGACACCCAATTTTTTAAGTGTTGCGTGGACATCAGGAATGCCCAATTCAATGCCGAGTCTGGCCGTTGATAAGTTGTAGGAATTCATGAGTGAATGAGTGAGTAGAACTTGGCCATGATCTATTTTATCGAAATTTTGCGGCTGCCAGATTTGGCCATCATCAAATTCTAGCTTGAAGGCCTGATCATTTAACAGACTACTCAAATGGTACTTTTGTGGTTGAGCCAGCGCG
Organism: Oleiphilaceae bacterium; assembly: GCA_041622015.1. Classification (GTDB taxonomy): domain Bacteria; phylum Pseudomonadota; class Gammaproteobacteria; order Pseudomonadales; family Oleiphilaceae; genus PZPK01. The sequence continues at coordinate 4,811 of JBFJZQ010000202.1, read as the reverse complement.
GTTAAATATATGGCAGGTTTGATAAGTGAGCCAATAGGGCGCTTGGCGTCCAAGGCACGGTTAAATCCTGGATACTGAGGTCGCTTGTCGCCGATTAAACCGACCACCTCACCACTTCCAACTGAAGTGACCACTGAAGCAGTCTGAAGTTCTTGCTGATTGATAGCAGAAGATAGCTCAGAGAGTTTTTGAGTGCTGGCTCTTTCAAGTTGATATTGAATTTGCGGGTCGAGTGTTGTGTAGACCTTTAAACCATCTGAACGTAAGACATCATCTTGATAGGTTTCGCGTAATTGTCTTTTTACAAGATCCATAAATGCAGGGTAACGATTGCTGACTTGTAAAGGTTTCTTGACTGTATTGATGGGTTTGGTCTTTGCTGTCGTAAGCGCTTTTTCATTTAAGTGCTGTTCCTGATGGAGTAGCGAAAGTACTAGGTCACGCCTTATTTTTGCCCGCGCTGGATAGCGGCGCGGATTATAATAGGAAGGGCCTTTTACCATGGCGACTAACAAAGCCAGCTCTGACTGATCACACTCACTCAAATGTTTACCAAAGTAGAAATTGCTCGCAGCTTCAAAGCCATGAATGGCGAGTTTGCCAGATTGGCCCAGGAATATATCGTTCATATAGGTTTCTAGAATGACGTCTTTGCTGTAGTGAAATTCAAGCAAGAGAGACATCATCGCTTCATTTACCTTTCTTAACAGGCTTTGTTCTCGAGTCAGGAAAAAGTTTTTCACTAATTGCTGAGTTAAGGTGCTGCCACCCTGGACAATTTTTCCGGCATTTAAATTTGTCCACATAGCCCGAGCAATCGCACTGGGAGAGATGCCTAAATGAGAATAAAAGTCGCGATCTTCGGTGATCAATAGGGTGGTGATTAATTGTTTAGGAAAATCATTGATGTTGAGAAGCTGACGTTCTTCTTTTACATGAGGGTATATCCCGCCAATTTTAAAAGGCTCTAAATAATAGATGGTTCGGTCTTTATTCCCTAGATTGACTACTTCACGAACTTGATCACCTTGAATTGAAAAGCGAATATGTTGTGCAATTTGATACTCATCAGGTTTGCTATGGCTTCGAATAAAAAGCTCAATGGTATTACCGGAAATTTTATATTGGCCACTTTGTTGAACCTTAGAGACTGCCTGATAATTCAGTAGTTTGAGTTCTTGCTGAAGATTATTGAGGTTTAAGGCTTTACCATCATAAATTTCTAACGATCGAGCATAGACTTGCGCGGGCAAGCTCCAGCGTTGTCCTTCAAATTTGAAGCGAACTTGTGCATCTAAATAGATGATCCAGGCAATGATGAAGAGAATACTTACTAGTAGGAGTTTCCAAATAGTGGCGCGTTGAATATGAAAAAACTCTTTTTTGAATCCGAGCATAATGAAGGTGAATGCCTCTGAGCTAATGCTAAATTAAGCTGATAAGGGGGAGTGAATTTAGAAAAGGATGACATGGAAGAGGGAATAACTCCAAGCCACCAATCTGGTTTGGAGTTAATATACTAAATTAAGAACCTAAGGATAAGTGCTTATCGAGCAGGATAAATATTTATATTCAGAGAGAATGTTTAAGGACACTCGACCGATGCAGTTTGACGCATATCGCTCAGAGGTTCATTAAGCTTAGTCGTCTGGTCGCGTTTGGCTGAACCATGATAGATGGCTCTGCACTCACCTGGGGTGGTTAGTTTGCAATGAGCAAGAGCGGCTTGTGATGCAAGAACTTCGCTTTCGAAAGGGCCATGAAATTGCCGGTTTTCTAAATAAAAATACCCATTTTCAATAGTTTCATCGACGGTAATGACTTCATCAATATCGTAGGTAGTGGACATAGCTTACTCTCCAAATTATTCACTAATCTGATGGGGCTTAAGTCCTTAGCCATCATCAGGAAATAGACAGCTATATTGATGTGAGAACCACTCTTTATAGGTGTTTCATTCTATAGCGATTTTTATCATTATTATGTGGCCAGCTAGTTTAAGTTAACTTGCTTCGATAACACAATAAGACTGCTTATAAAAATGGCATAGTGACTAAATCCTTGTCGACTGATTCAGAGGAAAATTAAACTCTAAATCGAGCAAACATAGTGACTAAGCGGTTAGTAAAACGGTATACGGGTGTGTGATCCTATTTGTTGTAATGCCAAATTTAATAAGTTACTGCGTGAAGCGATGCTGAACAATCGCCAAACGTTTTAGCAAACATTAACGATTCGTTAGCTAGGTGTTGCTCTTTGAATTAGGGCATTACAGTCAATATTGGCGGGCAATGTACCATAAACCCAGCCTTTATTCTCATTTTTTAATCGGGCAGTACAGAAGGCATCTGCGACTAAAGAATTGCCGTATTGTAATAGAGTTGATGCCTGAAAGAGAAGCGCCATTTTTTCTACGATTGAGCGGGAACGAAATTCAATATTTTCTTTCTCTTCGAAGTCAGCCTGCAAGGCTTTGAGGGTTTCTGAAATTAACGGATGCTTACCTTCACAAAGGTGTATTTCATTCAAGAATGCATCCAGAGTGGCGGGCGTTTTCTGTAGAGCTCTTAACATATCAAGGCATTGTACGTTACCACTACCTTCCCAAATCGCATTGATAGGCGATTCCCGGAAAATGCGGGGCATGATGCAATCTTCCATCGCACCACTACCACCTATGCATTCCATGGCTTCATAGGCATGCCCCGGTGTGCGTTTACAAATCCAGTATTTACCAATAGCCGTTCCGATACGCACTAAGTGCTTCTCATGCTCGTTTTGTTCACGCATATCTAAGGCTCGCGCCAAACGCATACTGAAGGCAGTGGATGCTTCGCTTTCCAGGATCAGATCAGCCAAGACATTTTGCATTAAAGGTTGTTGGTTCAGTACTTTGCCAAACGCGTAACGAGACTGACAATGATGGGTGATTTGGGCAACGGACTGGCGCATCAGTCCTGATGAGCCGAGCATGCAATCGAAACGGGTCATCGCCACCATTTCTAGGATAGCCGGAATGCCACGACCTTCATCGCCGACCATCCAGCCCAAGGCGCCTCGCAACTCTATTTCGCTTGAGGCATTAGAGACATTGCCCATTTTATTTTTTAAACGCTGTATTTGGAGTGGGTTTTTAGTGCCATCAGGGCGCCATCGGGGTACCAAAAAGCACGAAATTCCGCTAGTGGTTTGCGCTAAAACTAAAAATGCATCACACATAGGGGCAGACATAAAATATTTGTGGCCAACTAATTCATAAGCATTTCCTGAACCAGGTTGACCAATAGCTATTGCGCGGGTGCTATTTAAGCGCACATCTGATCCGCCTTGCTTTTCTGTCATCGCCATGCCAATGGTGACACTCTGTTTTTGAGTATGGGAGAGATTGCGCGAATCATAAGTATTATGAAGGATTTTAGGCGTCCATTCGTCAAACAGGCCTGATTGAAGTTTTAGTGATGGAAGTGACGCAGAGGTCATGGTTATAGGGCAAAGGTGGCCTGTCTCGACTTGTGTCATCATAAAGAACTTAGCCGCTCTAGCAGCATGAGCGCCTTGTCCGTGCTGCCAATGAGATGCGTGAAGCCCTGCCTCCATTGAGAGAGACATAAGTTGATGGTAAGCAGGGTGGTAGCGAACTTCGTCGATACGTTTGCCGTGGCGATCATGGGTATACAGAGTCGGCTTATTTTCATTGGCTTGGTAGCCGAGTTCGATGACTTCTTTTGAGCCGCAGAGTTGACCAAACTTTTTTAACTCAGGAATGGCCCAGTTAGCTTGATGAGCCAAGACGGCGTCGTTCAAGGCTATATCACTTTCAAAAACATTGTAGTTTTCTAAAGCATCTGGCTGATTTTCAACGTGATGGGTTTCTGCCCAGTAATGATTACTCGGGCTAAAGGTGTCAGCGTTAATCATCTTTTGAGTTTTCATGGCCGTTTATTCCTCAATTACTTTATGAAATGAACTATAATTCACTTCTTTTTTTTTAGCAATTAAATGATGAAAAAATAGCCAGTTTTTGAGTCTCCGATAATATTTCAAAACACTATTTTAAACGGAATACGCATTACGAAATGCTCGCGTTACTAATCTCGATATAAAGCTTCTTTTCCATGGCGCAATTCCAGTGAGTCCCGTTCTGTTCGTTTGAGTTTTTTCACGACTAAGGCATAAGAATGATCAATCATTCGTTCAATCTCACTTTGCGGAATAGACTCATCCAGTATGATGGTATTCCAATGAATTTTATTCATGTGATAGCCGGGTCTGACAGCGTCAAACAGATCACGAAGTTCCTGGGCATGGTCAGGGTTACATTTCAAATTCATCTGCCCGAAGCCTTTTTCCATTCCTAAAGTGGCAAACATTTTACCTTTGATTTTTGCGACCATAACCTCAGGCCCAAAAGGATAATCTTCTCGGGTATCCGGTTTATTAAGTAGATATAATTTCGTCTTTTCATAGTCCATTGTCTGCACCTTGGCTTGTTCCATATCTGGTGTTGTCATTATTACTCTTGAATAATACCCTTACCGATCTCGTATTCAGCAATCTTATCCTTAAAAGATAAATTCTGATACTGAGTCACTAGTTAGAGATATTGAAATATAATCGTTTCTATAAATACCTGTTAAGTTTAGTCGGTATTTTTTATGGATATACTTGGGTAAACTCTTAATAACACAGGTATAAAAGAATTCGATTAGTGCACAATCTAATATATGAAAAATGGCTATGAAGGCTGTTGGTTGCTAAACTTCATGTTAAATAGATTATGCAATATATTGATCATTTAAAGACAAGCAATC
>JBFJZQ010000201.1:0-6335 GCA_041622015.1 Oleiphilaceae bacterium | reverse complement strand
ATCCATTTTATTTATTTCACTGTACATTTTTTTTGGTTTTTTCTGGACAAAAAATGGCCAAACATTAGGCATGCAAGTCTGGCAGATAAGAGTCCAAAATAAAGACAACACAGCAATTAGCTGGAAACAGGCTTTACTAAGGTTTTTGATGGGGGCAGTTTCGTGGATCGCTCTAGGCCTTGGCCATTTATGGCCACTAATTAATAACGAGAAAAGAACTTGGCAGTGCATTTTTTCAGACACACAATTAGTCCGAATACCAAAACAGCAAGCAAAATAAACTTTTACATAACAAAAAAGCCCTCAAAAATGAGGGCTTTATATCAAACAAGAACAAACTTAGTGGGCAGATATTACCCAGTTTGTTGTTGACTGAAGATCAGTAATATAAATTGAACCAATTGACTTACCTGTATCACCGAAAGAGATGGCACCAATATCAATATCACCCTTAAAGCGAGTATTAATGGCAATACCATCAACGAATCCGGACCCACCAGCTAGTACATCACTCAAATTAAACACTGTATCTTTAACCGCATAAATCTCACGGATAGAGTGCGCAAAGCTAAATGAAGATGTGCCGTCTAGACCCGTCAAATCACCACGCTTATTATGGATTTTCATATCAGAGATCTGAACACCCGCAATATCTAGGTAAACATCCAAGTCGGTGATCAAGAAGTAAGAACCCCAATAAATCTTGGAGTCAGCATTACCAGTGCCCGGTACGATACCACCAAGACCATCACCTCTACCTGAACCGTCAAGACCAAAACCATTACCATTATTTTCAATATGAAGATCTTCAGGTCCTAAATAGCCCTGGATACCTAATTGACTAATCAATGTCGTGGTTCCTACTGCACCTTCATGTATACCAGTGGCATGATTTGAATCAACATCAAGACCAGCACTACCAACAGTATAATCCGAAGAAGCTAAGCCGATACCATCAATTTCAAGACGGAAATCCACTGCGTGCTCAAGAATTAACTCTGCCGTATCATAGTCGTCCGTTGCAAAACGATTTGCAGCAGCATAGGTTTCATAACCACCTTCACTTGCCCAACCATCCGTAAAGTCAAAATGGATAACTAAGTCACCATCATTATAAACTTTTTTTGTATCTACAGCTGCATTGCCGCGAGTAGCATCGATACCAGCGGCCATATCATCAAAACGCGTGTCTACATTACCTGCATTAACATACATTTCTGCGATATCACGCATATTTGAGAAGCCGTAAGCCAACTCATTATCTCCGTTAGTACCATCACCCGCGATGTCAACTTCTAAGCGCAAGTTATCCAACATGGAACCAGCAGTACCAGTGCCATTTCCTAGAGAGTTACCCCCCATTCGGATACCTTGGATTAATAAATAACCCGCATCGTGATAGGCGAACTCGCCGATTTCCCATTGAGTTTCTACGTCAATAGTCAAACCAGCTTGACCAGTTACGACTTGCATCTCTGCTTCATCGAGCATCTGGACTTCGGCCACCACACCTGATGACGCAGCAGACACTGCAGTCGCCAGGGCTAACCTTTTCAAGCCTTTCATTATGATATTCTCCCAAATATATTATTCTTTGCGCATCACCGTTTAACTAACTTTGAACCCGACTGAACCAAGCACAAAGAAAACTAAACACGCATCCCTACAAGCGTTCACTTTTGGAAAAAAGTTCACCGCTAACATGATTCAAGATCATGTTAGTTGCTCCCCGATAGTACGTTAAGTATACAGCAGTTTCAATAACCAACACCCCATACTGAGAAGCTAGACTCATTTGAGGTTAACGCGCTCGTCGCAGCAAAAACACACCAACCAAAAAGCAGACTGTCACAGGAATTAACGTGGCATAGATAGGGTTAAAGCCAAAAACCAAACTAGAAGGCCCCAACAAGTCTTGAGCGTACTTAAATATTAATCCGACGATAACTCCCGAAAAGACTCGAAACCCCATCGTTACTGAGCGCAAAGGGCCAAACACAAAGGAAATAGCAACCAAGACAAGCACGCCCGTTGTTAATGGCTGTAGAACTTTTTTCCAAAAGGCCATCATATACTCTGATGCATTAAGGTCCTGCTCTTTCAAATAGTTAGAATAGGTATAAAGACCCGTGATTGACAAATCATCTGGTTTCAGAATTAACACTGACAAAACAGAAGGCGAAAGCTCTGTCTCCCACATCATAGTGGGGTAAGTTTGGGATGAAATTTTATCTTTTGAAAAGTGTGTTTCAACTACTTTTTCTAACTGCCAACGCTCTCTTTGGTAAATAGCACGTGTCGCAAATCTGGACTTGACCAACTCTTTTTTATCGTTATAAAACTGCATAGATACACCATGCAAAACACCATTCGGCTCGACGGCATTGAAGTGCATAAATACCCGCCCTTCTCTGTGCCACAAACCACTGTGCACAACAACATTTTCACTCGCACCTCGCTGGATCGCTTTTTGACTTTGCGCAATACGTTCAGTTAATGGCGCAACATACTCTCCAATCAAAAATGAAAGAAGGACTACAACAAGCGCAGGTTTCATAGCTGAAACTACAATTCTGCTTGTTGAGACGCCAGCTGCACGAAGCACAACTAATTCGCTATTCTTAGCCATGGCTCCAAGACCCACCAGGCAGCCCATAAATGCCGCTAGCGGTAAATAATCATAAATCCTTCTTGGCAAAGTGGTGACCACATAGATAAACGCCTCAAAAATTTGATAATTACCCTTAAGCGAATCCATTTCACCTATAAATGCAAACATGAAATCCAAGGATAAAACAATAGCCATAACAAGCAGCATGGCAGCCGCGACATTTGACACAATATATCGATCAATTCTACGCATGCTTTGGTGCTCTCTTTATCATCCGCTTAATACCAAACACTAGACGATCTTTCATTAACAGCAAAACCGATAAACAGAAGAACACAACATGGACTCCCCACAAGCCAATCCATTCCGGAAGTTCACCTTTAGTTAGACTTTTTCGTGCAACGATCAACAAACCTAGATAAGCAATATAAACCAGCATTGCGGGAAATAAATGTGCAAAACGACCCTGCCGAGGGTTAACTTTACTAATAGACACCGCCAACAATGTCATAATAGGCAAGATCAAAGGCAATGAAATTCGCCACTGAAGCAGTGCTCTTGCCTCCAAAGTATCTTCATACCACAAATCGACTGAAGACATCGACTCATGATCAATGGACGCCTCTTCGCCATCTGTCTCTTCTATTTTCATTCCATAACTTTTAAATTCGATACTTTGATAATTTAACGATCCCGGCTTACCAAGATAACGAGTACCATTTTGCAAAATTAAATAGCGATCACCGTTGGCATCTATATCTTGCGAACCTGACGCGGCATATATCAAGTTGAGCAATTGATCATCTTCTGTCTTCGCCGCGATAAATACATTGCTCATGGTCTTTTTATCGTCACTAATCGATTCCGTGTAAACGACACTTTTAACAGAGTCAAAACTCTGAAAACGACCTGGCAATAACACTTCAAATTCAGTTTTTTTGGATTGCTCTGCCAGCAAGCGATCGACATTCTGAAAACCCAAAGGGGAAAGAAACAAACTCATCGCCCCCACAACAAAAGCGACAATAAACGAATAAATAAGACTGGTGACAAGCAATCGCCGTTGACTAAATCCACAAGCATGCAGTACGGTCATTTCACTTTCTAAGTACATTCTACCGTATGCCAATAACACGCCAATAAAAAAGCCCAAAGGTAAAATTAATTCTAGAAAACCCGGCAAACGGTAGGCCATAATGGCAAACAAGATATCAGGCGAAATACCGCCAGATGCGGCTTTCGTTAAATAACGTATAAAGCGGCCGCTCATAAAAATAAGCAACAGCACTAAGGTAACAGCAAGCATAGAAAGCATCACTTGCCGACCGAGATATCTGAAAATGATCAAGAAAAAACCCTTTAAAAATGGATTAAAGTCACTATGAAGAATGCAGCTTAGTAAATGACTTGCTATTCTATGCTGATAAAGTTCTTCAAACCACCCACAAAACGCGTAAAGCGAGTACAGTATTAAAACTAACGCGTTCGACAAATAAAAAGAGAGACACATGAAATATCATACTAGTAAAGAAAACATGCTGAATGGAACTAGCGACTGCCTTTGCCTTCCCATATTTACTGATGGAAAACTGTGTCCTCTTGGCAGCGAATTAGATAAGCAGCTGAGCAATACAATTTCCAAGCAAATTGAGAAATTTAAAATTTCTGGTGATTCAGGCAAAACCACATTATTGCCGCTGGATTCGAACAAATGTCAGCGTGTTTTACTTTTAGGTCTTGGAGATGCTGAAAAATTATCGAAAGCCTCTTTTCGTAAAGCAGCCAAAGTACTTGCCAGCACCCTTAAAGACACAAACATCCAAGCGCTCGGCCTGAACTTATCAGAGATCACCTTAACAGATAGTCAGCAGAGCGTTTCCGACGCAAGCTCAGAAATTGTCTTGGCTATCGAGGAAAGCAAGTATGCTTTTGATCAATTCAAATCGAAAAAAGCCACCGTTTCATCACTAACAGACCTCACCTTTCATAGTGAAAATAACGAGAAGGCAATCAAAGCAAGCATCCAAAAAGCGCAAGCTTTAAGTTCAGGCATGAACTTCACAAAAGATTTAGGCAATATGCCTGGCAACGTTTGTACACCTATCTATTTAGCTGAGCAATCTCAAGAACTTGCCAAAAGCTGCGACAAATTATCGGTAAAAGTGTTGGACGAGGAAGAGCTAGAAAAACTCGGCATGGGAGCCTTCGTTTCTGTTGCTAAGGGTAGTATCGAGTCAGGTAAGCTAGTGGTACTTGAATATAAAGGTGCAGATGATGCTAACGAAGCCCCTCATATCTTAGTTGGCAAAGGCATTACCTTTGATACTGGCGGCATCAGCTTAAAGCCTGGCCCACTGATGGATGAAATGAAATATGATATGTGTGGCGCCGCTAGCGTTTTAGGCACTCTAAAAGCCATTACCGAATTAGACGCAAAAATCAATCTGGTGTGCTTACTCGCTTGCGCAGAAAATATGCCGTCTGGCCACGCGTCTAAACCTGGCGACATTGTAACGACCATGTCGGGTATAACAGTTGAAATTATGAATACCGACGCTGAAGGCCGTTTAGTGCTATGCGATACCTTAAGTTATGCAGAGCAATTCAAACCAGCTTCCGTGGTTGATATTGCAACACTCACCGGCGCTTGTATTGTCGCACTTGGCGATGCCGCTTCTGCGGTGATGGGTAATAACGATGAGGTGATCAATGCATTATTAGCAGCAGGACAAGAAGCGGGCGATAAAGCCTGGCAACTACCCCTTTGGGATGAATACCAAGAGCAAATTGACAGTCCGTTTGCAGATATTCAAAACATTGGCGGAAAAGGTGCAGGCAGTATTACCGCAGCATGCTTCCTATCGCGCTTCACAAAGTCATACCCTTGGGCGCACCTTGATATCGCAGGTACAGCATGGGTATCAGGCGGAAAAAACAAAGGCGCTACAGGCCGACCTGTGCCTTTATTACTTCACTACTTATTGAGCAAAGCAGCTAAATAATCACCGAGCGTCTTTAGAAAGGTTTCACCTTATCCGAGTCACTGCGCAACGGATGAAACCTTTTACTCCTACCTGATATTTAATTAAGAAAGTAACAATGAACCGAGCCGACCTCTACTTACTCAGCACGCCATCCATGACAGAACAAGTAAACTTTTGCTGTCGACTCACCGAGAAAGCCTTCTATGATTTTAAACGAATTCATATACAAACCACCCAAAGCGTACAAAATGAAGCCTTAGATACGGCACTCTGGACTTTCAAGCCCGAAAGTTTTTTACCCCATGATATTGGCCAGACCGTTGAGCCAAGCCCACCCATTATTATCGACAATAACAATTTACAAGAAATGTTCTTTTCTTCCTCTAATCTATTGATACTCTTAGCAACTCAGCTCCCTGAGAATGCAAAACGCTTCGATCGAATGTGTATTCTTGTTCCTAATATTGAAGAAGAAATACAACATGCACGGGTACTTTATAAAGAATTAAAACAACAGAAAATTGAAGTTCATATTCACGACATGCGTTAAAACGTTTCTCATAACAATTTCTTTCGACACTTCTTACTCACAAGATGCATTTTGTCGAGCAAAAACGCTATAATGCAGCACACTTTTTACACTGCATGCCTGCATCAATTTTCTTAATAAAATGATGCCAAACCACATGCAAACACTCATTCACTCTTCGGCAAGTATTTATCGACTATGGAAAAGACCT
>JBFJZQ010000200.1:0-6356 GCA_041622015.1 Oleiphilaceae bacterium | reverse complement strand
CAAGTTTAAATTGCTCTAATGCTTCTTTAAAACGTTGCTGGGAAAAAAGATATGCGCCGTAATAGGTTCTTCCCGGCGTATAATTCATATTAGATGAAATGGCTTTTTGAAATAGTTCTTCGGCTTTGTCGTTCTCAGATTCTTGATGATAGATCAAACCCATGGATGCATTTGCTGAAGCATCTGACGGGTCAATTTCAAGCGCTCGTGAGAGATGTTTGCGTGCGCGATGCAGATCGTTCCGTTTAATATATTCCAAGCCAAGTTGCACGTAGCGTTCAACGGCAACGTCAGGGTCTGCTTTATCTGTTAACCAACTGTTGGTTTTCGTAACACACGCACTCAGAACAACACTTAAGAATATAATTATTAAGAAAGAAAGCCGTTTCATGTTGAATAGCATTGCAAATTTATTATTAAGCATATGACTTGGTAATCTGAATAGTGAGTTCAACAAAATGTACCTTAGGAAACCATTAGGCTTGTTTTAGCTCTATATAACGAGCACTTCTTCGTGTTCTATCTTCTACTTGACCAACTAATTGTCCGCAAGCTGCATCGATATCATCACCACGTGTGGTTCTTACCGTAGTAATGTAACCGCCTGCTATTAACCAATCCTGAAAGCATCTTACTTCTTGATTAGACGGCTTTTTATAGCCAGATCCTGGAAAGGGGTTAAAGGGGATTAAATTAATTTTACAGGGTATGTCTTTGAGTAATTCAATTAATTGCTCTGCATGTATTTTCCGATCATTAACGCCCGCCATCAGCGTATATTCAATGGTCGCTTTGCGCTTATCTGATAACTGGCTTAAATAATTTTTTAAAGACGCGAGTAATACTTTTATTGGATATTTTTTATTTACAGGTACTAATTCGTTTCTAAGTTCATCGTTTGGTGCATGCAATGAAATAGCAATCGATGCATCTGTGTAGTCAGCCAATCGGTCCATTGCCGGGACAACACCAGCGGTACTAATGGTTAAACGTTTCTTAGAAATACTATAGGCGAAATCATCCATCATAATATTGATGGCATCCATCACATTGTCAAAATTGAGAAGCGGCTCTCCCATTCCCATAAAAACAACATTAGTCACAGGTCTATCTTTTGAACGTTCAAGATCTTCAAACGATGCAATTGCATTCCAAATCTGACCCACAATCTCTTCTGTACTGAGATTTCTGTTGAAACCCTGTTTGCCAGTAGAACAGAAACTACAATCGAGAGCGCAACCAATCTGTGAAGAAATACACAAGGTACCTCTATCACCTTCTGGGATGAGCACAGTTTCAATACTACTTCCACCAGGCATTTTCATGACCCATTTGCGCGTGCCATCAGAAGAAATATTTTGTAAGACTATTTCAGGGCCTTGAATAATGGCAATTTTTTTCATTTTTTCGCGTAGAGTTTTACTAATGTTTGTCATTTCATCAAATTCATGTACACCAAACTGGTGAATCCACTGCATGACTTGTTTTGCTCTAAATGGTTTCTCACCCATCTCGGCGAAAAAATCAATCATTTTTTGGCGTGTTAAACCTAGTAGATTAATTTTAGTTACTTCTGTCACTTGAGTTGTCATGAATTTTCAAACCTGTAAAAAACCTATATCAAGGCCTATTTTAAAACGACAAAAAGCAGGAGTCTTTTGATGGCCTTAGACCAGATCAGAAAACAACCTGCTTATAATAAGACTTGTCTCGGCTTATGCGCGAGAACAAACCTCATCATCAGAGAAAAAATAAGCGACTTCACGTGCTGCAGACTCAGCCGAATCTGAACCATGAACAGCATTTGCATCAATTGATTCAGCGAAATCTGCACGAATAGTGCCTTCAGCAGCTTCTTTAGGGTTAGTAGCACCCATGAGATCACGATTTTTTAAAATAGCGCCTTCACCTTCAAGAACCTGAATGACAACAGGGCCAGAAGTCATGAATTTAACTAAATCACCAAAGAAAGGACGTTCTTTATGTTCTGCATAAAAACCTTCTGCTTTTTCAGTGCTTAATTGTTGCATTTTTGAAGCAACAATTTTTAAACCGTTTGATTCAAAACGGCTATAAATTTTACCGATAACATTTTTAGCAACTGCATCAGGTTTAATGATTGAAAGAGTACGTTCTACGGCCATGGTTGGTCTCCAAATTGTGTTTATATAATGTTAGAAATTTTGAGGCGGAATTATACAGGTCAAACCACAAAAAAGACACTGAACAAATGCAGCATTAAGGAAGTTTAAAGCTGGCTGGCTAAACCGCCAGTTTATTCAAGACATTGACTAAGCTATCCGCAGCAAATTCAACCTCTTCTTTTGTAGTAAAGCGCCCAAATGAAAACCGTAAAGCACTCAAGGCTTCCTGTTCAGAAACTCCCATGGATGTTAGTACATGAGACGGTGAAACTGTTGCAGAGTTACATGCAGAACCTGATGAAATTGCAAGCATTGGCAAGGCAGATAAAAGCACTTGCCCGTCCACACCTTTGAACGTCAGGTTGACAATGCCTGGAACAGCTCCCTCAACTGAACCATTCAAAATGACACACTTATGCTGCATTACATGCTTTAAAAATATCGCTTTAAATTCAGAAAGCTTCTGAAACTCTTGCTCAAGAATACTGTCAGCCAGCTCAAAAGCTGCGCCCATTGCTGCTATTTGATGCGTTGGCAAGGTTCCTGAGCGCATACCTTGCTCATGACCACCTCCATGAATCTGCGCAGGCAAGGAAAATCCAGCCTGTTTGCGAACATAAAGCGCACCTACCCCTTTTGGCCCATAAACTTTATGAGCACAAACTGAAATCATGTCGACTTTAATCTGCGCCGTATCAATGACTAGCTTTCCAGCACTTTGAGCGGCATCAACATGAAATAGAATGCCATTAGAATGAGCAAATTCAGCAATAGCCTGGATATTTGTTATAGCACCTGTCTCATTATTAACATGCATGGCAGAAATCAACACAGTGTCTGGCTGAACAGCTTTTTCAATTGCAGTGAGTGATACCTCACCTGTTTTTTCAGGATTAATCCAGGTAACAGAAAAACCTTGCTCCTCGAGAAAATTGACACTATCAATGACTGCCTTATGCTCAGCACGAGAGCAAATAATATGCTTACCCTTAGCCGAGCACGCTAAAGCTGCACCTTTGATCGCTAGGTTATTGGCTTCTGTAGCGCCTGAGGTCCAGACAATTTCGCGGGTATCTGCGTTCAAAAGATTAGCTACTTGCTTCCTAGCCTTTTCAACAGCAGCTTCAGCCTGCCAGCCATAAAAATGAGAGCGGGATGCAGGGTTAGCAAAGTTACCCTCAAGCGAAAGACAGCTGGTAAGTACATCAATGACCAAGGGGTCACAAGGGGTCGTTGCAGCGTAATCTAAATAAACTGGAGTCTTCATACGAAAGGTAATTCACTTTAAAGCTTTGATATAGGAATAACGACTTGATCTAGCACGTAAAAAATAGCGCCTATCAAATATTTAATAACTGTGCATTGATTAGTTCGGCGTGTTGATCTTGTCTCAGCGCTGTTATTTGAACTTCACGTTTATTCATTAAGTCTTTTAAGGTTATGTTGTTTAGAAAACTATGAATTTCATGACTTAAATCGAGCCATAAGTGATGGGTCAAACAAGTCTCACCCTCCTGACAGTTTCCTTTTTCTTTACAACGAGTTGTATCTACAGACTCATCAACCGCATCAATAACATCGGCTATTGATATATCTGACACGCTTTTATTAAGGAGGTAACCACCACCCGGACCACGAATACTTTTAACCAAATGACTTTGTCGTAGCTTGGAAAACAACTGTTCTAGATAAGAAAGCGATATTCCCTGGCGTATTGATATGTCGGCGAGAGCAACAGGGTCTTTGCAAGCATGCAATGCAAGATCCAGCATTGCAGTGACAGCATACCTGCCTTTGGTAGTTAGACGCATAAGGTTTAAGCCAATGGGTAAATAGAAAAAATTATCTATTACCCTAGTAATTTAATCAAGTATTAAGCTGCATAAAGCAGCACTTGCCTCAGCTTACTTAACTTCGTCGTTGAAACAGTCAATATCATCAGCATTTATAGATGGAACATCCACATTTCGATAGGTGCTATCAATTTTCTTTAAGGCTTGACACATAGTATTTAATCTTTCATCTACTAAATGCATATGATCCAGCATACTTCTGATTGAGCGCGCAACCGGATCCGGCATATCATCACTCAAACCGTAGGCATCAAAACCAAAGTTTTCTGCCATTTTTTTACGTTTACTTTCATCTGAACTGGAAGGATCGGCAATCGCTTTCAAAATTATGCGCCCTGGAATACCTACCACTGTAGCCTCTGGAGGAACTGCTTTTGTAACGACTGCGTTCGAACCAATTTTAGCGTTTTCACCGACTTCAAATGGACCTAAAACTTTAGCGCCAGCGCCTACTACAACGCCGTCTCTTAAAGTCGGATGCCGCTTGCCTTTATTCCAGCTTGTGCCGCCCAAGGTCACCCCCTGATAAAGGGTCACATCATCGCCAATTACAGCTGTTTCACCAATCACAACACCCATACCGTGATCAATAAAAAAGCGACGACCAATTTGAGCGCCAGGATGAATTTCAATACCTGTTAACCAACGACTGAATGTAGAAAGAGATCGACCTAACCAGCGAAAATTTCTCTTCCATAATTTATGCGCCAAACGATGAAGCAAAAGTGCATGCAGCCCGGGATAGTTTGTTAACACTTCAAACGTATTTCTCGCTGCAGGATCACGATTAAAAACACTGTTAATGTCATCTTTCAAGCCTTCAAACATAAGCTAACCTTTTTTATAAAATAACGGCAGAATGATGAGTCAATAAACCTATAATATAAGTTTGAACTCTTAACTCCACTTAAACCCCTTCTGAACTGCAGTTAGTATACCTCTCAATATATTAACTTCCATCTGATCGAGATGTGCACGCTGAAATAGTCTTCGTAAGCGGGTCATTAACTGCCTTGGTTTCTGGGGGTCATGAAACTCGGTTTTGATCAACGTTTCTTCTAGATGAACAAAAAAACCCTCGACTTCTGCTACTGAAGCCAGCGGTTCATCCCAACCCTCATCCTTAGGTGAGACTATTGCAGAGATACCTTTTTCAAATTTCTGTGGATTCGAATACAAATACCCCATTCTCAGCTCATAACATATTACCTGCACTGCCATCGCCAGATTAAGTGATGAAAACTCAGCGACAGCAGGGATATTTACATGATAATGACAGCGATGCAGTTCATCATTACTTAGCCCGCTTGCTTCTTGCCCAAACAAAAAAGCAATTTTAGATTTGCTATCAGATTCACTGCCTTCATTCAGCAGGCTCATCACTTCATTAGCGCAATCTCGAGGATTCATTAGCGGCCATGGCATTTTTCGATTTCGAGCACTTGCACCAATTAATACGTGACAATCTGAGACCGCGTCATCTAAAGAAGTAAATTTTTTGGCATTAGAAAGGATATCTTCAGCACCTGCAGACCGGCGCAAAGCCTCATCCTCAGAAAGCACCTTATTAAACTCGGGATTAACCAATGACAAATCATGTAAGCCCATGTTTTTCATCGCTCGAGCAACGGCACCAACATTTCCTGGATGGGTCGTTCGCATAAGGACTATTTTAATTCGATCACTAAAATTTTCTTGATTCACTTTAATTACTACCTAAACCTGTTGCTTGTGCAGTAAGCATGCTTTGGATTGATGCCGGATTAAGAAGACTCTTAAAGGAATCCATCAATCCCCGGCCTTCGCTGCCGGGTACTTGCAGCGCCATTCTAACGGCTGAGCCTACCATATGAGATAAAAGAAAACTTACTTGGTACAGCTTGCTCCATAAAGCCTCATCAAAAAAAGCCTTTATAGATGAAAATATTAAATCTGCTTGCCTGCGACTATCTTCAAGGTCCAGTTCCTGCAAAGACTTGTCAGCAGAAATACTAACCCAAATATCAAGCATAGCCGGGTCATTTAGATAGACTTGGTAATACGACTCAATCATATCTTGCAGAACTTTACATGCCTGCTCAAGACTCTCAGCGCTAGGCAAATTTATCTCTAAAGAGTCAAAAGCATGATCAAAAGTATGTTGAGCCAACGCTAAAGTAATGGCATTTTTGCTGGGGAAGTATTGATAAATAGAAGCGGGCGCGACTTTTGCTTTTAAGGCAATATCTTGAATTTTTAATTGCGCGCTTCCGCGCTCTGCAATTAAATCCTTGGCTGCCATCAAAATTGCATCGTAACGTTTTTTACTTCTTTCTTGTGTGGGTCTACGACGCTGCACTTTTATTTCATTTAGCTGATT
>JBFJZQ010000199.1:0-6361 GCA_041622015.1 Oleiphilaceae bacterium | reverse complement strand
GTAGGTGCTGATATCACGACAACCAAACGTCAGATTAAGACCAATGTCTTGGCAGATAATGGTGAAACTATCATTCTGGGTGGTTTGATTTCTGACAACATTATTATGACGGAGAGTAAAGTACCGTTATTAGGCGATATACCATGGCTGGGGGCTTTATTTCGAAGTGAAAAAGCGACAGCAACTAAGCAAAACTTGATTGTTTTCTTGCGTCCAACTATTTTGAGAAACAAAGAAGCAACCCGTGCAGTCACTGTTGAAAAGTTTGATGAACTGTGGGAATTAAATTTAGCGATTAAAGCAGACAATGGCGCTGATCCGGAAGAGTTGGCTGAGCAAGTAAAGCCGCCGGTAGACTCAATCTATCGATCAATGATGGTTAAATAAAAGGATTATTGGTAAGGATAGTTTGACTGCTTAAAGTGACTGACATAAAAAACCAAGGCAATTGCCTTGGTTTTTTTATGTGCTGCGAGACTGATTAAGCTAGGTTTTTAGCCACAAAATCCCAGTTAATTAGTTTCCAGAAAGCAGATAGATATGCTGGGCGAGCATTTCGGAAATCAATGTAGTAAGCATGCTCCCATAAATCCACTGTCAAAAGTGCAGTTTGTCCAGACGTCATTGGAGTACCCGCATTGCTAGTGTTCACGATTTCAAGTGAACCGTCTGCATTTTTCACTAACCAAGTCCAGCTTGAGCCAAAGTTGTTTACTGCTTTGTCATCAAATTTTGCTTGAAACTCAGAAAAGGAACCGAAGGCTTTATTGATTGCATCAGCAACGGCGCCAGTTGGTTCGCCGCCGCCATTGGGGCTTAGGCAATTCCAGTAAAATGTGTGGTTCCAAATTTGAGCAGCGTTGTTAAAAACAGGGCCGCTAGATTTTTTGATAATGTCTTCTAGGGACATGTTTTCGAATTCAGTGCCAGGGATGGCAGCGTTTAATTTCGTTACATAGGTCGCATGATGCTTACCATGGTGAAATTCAAGTGTTTCTTGAGAAATGTGTGGTGCTAATGCATCGATTGCATAAGGTAGGGCAGGTAATTCAATTGCCATGGTGTGAGCTCTCCGTTTTCTTATGAGTTTTAGAAATTACATCTTGTAAAGAGACAGGCTGCTGTCAATATGATGTATAAATTAAGTGGCCTAAGTCTCTGTTCTAACAAGAATAGTGTGTTTATTAAACTGCTTTGTTATCGATCAAGAATAATAGCATTGAAAGCACTCCATGCGAAAGCTTTGCCGTTAGGAATGCTTGTTGTGTTATCTACGTTTTAAGTTTCTTTTTGGATTGGATTTATTAAATTTTTTATGCTCATTGCTTTTGGGTAGATGTACTTCCTGTTTGATAAAAGTACCTTGAGGTAAGTTGTTTATCGTCCATAATCCGATGCTGTAGCGTATCAGTCTCAATGTAGGGAAGCCGACTTCTGCCGTCATTCTTCTAACCTGTCTGTTGCGGCCTTCGGTAATGGTAAGTTCTAGCCAAGACGTAATATCGTTTTGTCGGTAGCGGATTGGTGGATTCCTTGGCCATAGTTCAGGTTCATTAATACGCTTTGCTTTGGCAGGTTTCGTTAAACCATCTTTTAATTTGACGCCTTTTTCTAAACTGCCAAGGGCTTCATTACTTATCTTACCTTCGACTTGAACCCAGTATGTTTTTGGAAGTTTATGCTTCGGGTCGGCTATCCTGGCTTGTAGTGCCCCGCAAGAAGTTAAAATTAATAAGCCTTCCGAGTCATAGTCGAGTCTTCCAGCAGGATAGATATTGGGTGTGCTAATGAAGTCCGCAAGTGTTGACCGATCATCAGCATCGGTAAACTGTGATAAAACATTAAAAGGTTTGTTGAAAAGATATAAGTCAGCCATGGGGTAATGCTAGGGCAAGCGGATAGAAACATCTAGCAATATTTTATCGCTACATGCTTCTATCCTCATGCTGAGTGTTTATTTAAAGCTGGTAACTTAAACTAAACAGACTCTTTTACTTTGTTTGGTGTCGTTTGTTTTGCTTCGCTCGGTGAAGTGCTCGGTTGTTCGCGCGAAAGGTTAGGCTCTTCTACAGAGATAAACTCATCATGATCAACATCGTTTTTTGATACTTGTTCTGCGCAGCGAATATTGATGGCGTGGAAGCCTTTGTCCGCAGGTTGTTTGTCAAACTCAACAGCTTGGCCTGCTTTTAAGGTTTTATAGCCTTCCATCTGGATGGATGAGAAATGAGCAAATAGATCTTCGGTGTCACCGTTCTCGACGATGAAACCATATCCTTTGGCATTATTGAACCACTTAACTGTACCTTGAGGCATACCGACTCCCGTGTCTCGGACATTCTTATAATGCGTGTAGTCAGCGGCATAGCGGGAGGCTTTGCCTAGGGAGATTTGTTTTAAAGAGCCCAGACTACATCATTAGTAATGTCAGAATATTATTTTTATTGGCTTCAAAAAGATGCAATCCGCATCAAGAGCTTACTGTTGAATATTTTTTAGTCTTAGTCAAGGGCTTTGCGTAAAAGAATTGATCATGTCAGCTGTTTTTTGGATTTGTTTCGTTATTTGTATTTCTTGTCATTAAACTTTTTCATTATGAGCGGAAGTGTTGCAAAATAGGTTTTCACACCCCATATAAATAGAAATGTAAAAAAACGTATCCAGCTATGAGTAAAATTCGTAATTCTCTACTAGTATTATCTCAAGGAACTAAAAGTAATCCTGATCAAGATGATGGTTTGTTAGTCGCGCCTTCAAAACCGGCTTTAAAGCAACCATCGATGTTTCAGGTAATAATGTTGAACGACGACTATACACCGATGGATTTTGTGGTCGAAGTATTGTTGTCCTTCTTCGGAATGAGCGAAGAGAAAGCGACGCAGGTTATGTTGGCCGTCCATACGCAAGGCCAAGCAGTCTGTGGTGTATTTACACGTGATATTGCCGAGACTAAGGCTGCTCTTGTGAATCAATATTCAGCTGAATCTGGGCATCCACTGTTGTGCGAGATTAAACAAGTGTGATGTGTTTTGCTTGGAATACGAACGGTTACACATAGGAAAACTATTGAAATGAAGTATGCCTTACTAAGTAGATTGATAATCTCAGGGGTGACCAATGTTAAGTAAAGACCTTGAATTGACTTTGAATGATGCGTTTCGTCATGCGCGTGAAAAACGTCATGAGTTTATGACTGTTGAGCATCTCTTATTGGCGCTGCTAGATAATGAAGCTGCTTTGCAAGTCTTGAGTGCTTGTGGCTCAGATTTATCAGATTTAAAAGCTGAATTGATAGAGTTTGTCGATTCAACGACACCTTTGATTCCCACTTCTGATGGTGAGCGAGAGACACAGCCAACGCTTGGTTTTCAGCGAGTGTTGCAGCGAGCGGTGTTTCATGTTCAGTCTTCTGGCAAAAAAGAAGTTACTGGGGCGAATGTCTTAGTTGCAATTTTTAGCGAGCAAGAGAGTCAGGCCGTATATCTTTTGAAGAAACAGAGCGTGGCTCGCATAGACGTTGTTAATTTTATCTCACATGGTATATCCAAAGTGCCTGGAGCGGCAGAAGCAGATCAAGATATTGATCGTGATTCAGGTGCCGAAGAAGCGATGGAAGAAGGTGGGCAAAGTAACCCTCTAGAGGCCTATGCTTCGAATTTGAATGAGCAGGCTAGTTTGGGGCGGATAGACCCACTTATTGGTCGTGAAAAGGAAGTTGATAGAGTTGTTCAGATTCTAGCGAGACGCCGAAAAAATAATCCGCTGTTAGTGGGTGAAGCCGGTGTAGGTAAAACCGCTATCGCAGAAGGTCTAGCTAAACAGATTGTGGATGGTAATGTCCCAGAAATTATTGCCAATGCAGAAGTGTATTCACTTGATTTAGGTGCATTGCTTGCGGGAACAAAATATCGCGGTGATTTTGAAAAGAGATTCAAAGCGCTTTTAGCTGAGTTAAAAAAGCGAGAGCATGCAATATTGTTTATTGATGAAATTCATACAATTATCGGTGCTGGATCAGCATCGGGTGGCGTAATGGATGCGTCTAATTTACTTAAGCCTTTGCTTAGTTCTGGTGAAGTGCGCTGTATTGGTTCGACCACCTTTACAGAATTTAGAGGTATTTTTGAGAAGGATAGCGCTTTAGCGCGCCGATTCCAGAAAATAGACGTGATGGAGCCTAATGTAGAGGATACTATTAATATTCTGCGTGGGCTTAAGCCGCAGTTTGAGGCGCATCACGATCTGAAATATTCTGATGCTGCTCTAAGAGCTGCGGCTGAGTTGGCAGATCGTTATATTACTGACCGGCATATGCCTGATAAGGCGATTGATGTGATTGATGAAGCGGGTGCTTCTCAGCGCTTAAAGCCTGCTGATCAGCGAAATGCGACGATAGAAGTCATCGATATAGAAGATGTTGTTGCAAAAATTGCACGGATTCCGCCTCGCAATGTCACAAGTTCCGATAAAGATATGCTTAGAAATATTGAGCGTGATCTTAAAATGTTGGTCTTTGGGCAAGATAAGGCAATTCAGTCTTTAGCGACAGCAATCAAATTATCACGAGCGGGTCTGAAGTCTGCTGAAAAACCAGATGGTGCATTCTTGTTCTCTGGTCCGACAGGTGTGGGTAAAACAGAAGTAACCAAGCAATTAGCGACCGTCTTAGGGATAGAGTTGGTGCGTTTTGATATGTCTGAATATATGGAAAGACATACCGTTAGTCGTTTAATTGGTGCGCCTCCTGGTTATGTGGGTTATGACCAGGGTGGTTTGTTGACTGAGGCTGTTAATAAGCATCCACATTGTGTGCTTTTGTTAGATGAAATTGAAAAGGCGCATCCTGAAGTATTTAATTTATTACTCCAGGTTATGGATCACGGCACTTTAACAGACAACAATGGTCGTAAAGCGGATTTCCGTCATGTGATTCTTGTTATGACAACCAATGCGGGGGCAGAAGTAATCAGTCGTCGTTCAATTGGCTTTAGTGAGCAAGATCACTCTAGTGACGGAATGGAAGCGCTTACCAAGGTATTTACCCCTGAGTTCCGTAACCGTTTGGATGGCATTATTCCATTTGCTCCATTGTCTAGAGAGACGGTTTGTTATGTGGTTGATAAATTCCTTATGGAGCTTCAGGTACAGTTGGATAGCAAGAATGTGGTTCTTCATGTTGATGATGAAGTTAAAACATACTTAGCTGCCAAAGGTTATGATGACAAAATGGGCGCCAGACCGATGGCTAGATTGATCCAGGAGGATATCAAAAAGCCCTTGGCTGAAGAAATCTTGTTCGGAAGTTTGTCTAATGGCGGTGAGGTGCATGTTAATCTTCGCCACGGAGAAATTAGTTTTGACTTTGAAGAGGTGCCTGCATAAGTAGGCAGTTTTCTAAAAGCTGATAAGCAGGAAGCATAAAACCCCACTTAAAAACTGGGGTTTTATTTTGTCTGGCATGACTACTTTCTAGAAACCTTGTTAGGTTTTTATTGAGTCGAAGCTCAGTAAAAAGAAGGTTTATCTTGCTCGGTAAGTGATACGACCTTTTGTTAAGTCGTAAGGTGTCATTTCAACTTTGACTTTGTCGCCAGTTAAAATTCGAATGTAGTTTTTACGCATTTTTCCAGAAATATGCGCCGTGACAATATGGCCATTTTCTAGTTCAACACGGAACATTGTATTTGGAAGGGTGTCAACAATTGTGCCTTCCATTTCAATGACATCTTCTTTCGCCATTAAAGACTAACCTCATAATTATTAGAGCAAGTGATTCGTTAAGTGCGTTTTTATCCGGTCTGAATCAATGCTTAAAAAACCATTAACTCGCCGTGAAATAAAATTCACCTATAAGAAAAGTGCGACATTCTGCCTGAAACGAAACGATTACGCAAAGTGTTTATTTATTGAGCAAGGTTTTTAGCCGCTTCTTTTGCGAGGATTTCTAACTGATTTTCGGAAAGCCACTGGTTATTGATACGGGCTTCAAAAGGAGAATATTGATTTTTATATGCCATTTTTCTGCAGTTTTTAATGAAATAGCCAAGGTATAAATATTTTAGGTTTCTTTTTTTCGTTTCTTCAATTTGCCATAAAATAGCATATTTCCCCAAGCTTAAAGATGAAAAGTCTGGGTCAAAAAAAGTATAAATAGCAGATAAACCATCATTTAATTGGTCGCACACCGCCACTGCGCATAAATGCCCATCTAAAGAAAATTCGATAAATTGTGTACTGCTATGCCCATCAACCAGGAAGGAGCGGTATTGCGAACGACTAGGCGGATACATATCCCCGTCTGCATGTCGACTATGAAGATACTTTTCGTATAGTAAGTAGTGGTCTTCATGAAAGTCAGCGG
>JBFJZQ010000198.1:0-6377 GCA_041622015.1 Oleiphilaceae bacterium | reverse complement strand
GGGTCGCATTTGGTCTGTCCAGAGGATTGGTTTTAGCGGTTGTAATAATTGCAGTTCTTAGATTAACGCCTTTCTCTCAAAGTGATTGGTGGGTAAATTCCGTAATGATTGAGAATCTCTCCATACTAGAGCAGTGGTCTCGGTCTGTTTTTGAAAATCATACAGAAACGAAAGTTTGAAAATGAGGTAATTGTATGTGTGGCATCGTTGGCGTCGTCGCCAAAAGTAACGCAAACCAAATGCTATATGATGCATTGACTGTTCTACAGCATCGTGGGCAGGATGCCGCAGGCATCGTTACGTGTCAGGATGACCGATTTTTCTTAAGAAAAGCGAATGGATTAGTGCGCGATGTCTTTAGAACAAGACATATGCAGCGCTTAGCAGGTAACGTTGGAATTGGTCATGTTCGCTACCCCACAGCGGGATCATCTAGTTCTGCAGAAGCGCAACCATTTTATGTGAACTCACCTTACGGGATCACGCTTGCGCATAATGGTAATTTGACTAATACCATAGAGCTTGCCGATGGTGTACTAAAATCAGATTTAAGGCATGTGAATACGAACTCAGACTCTGAGGTTCTTTTAAATGTGTTTGCTCACGAATTGCAAGTTCAAGGAAAATTAGTTCCTACCCATATTGAAATATTTAATGCCGTCAAAGCTGTTCATCAACGTTGTCGTGGGGCTTATGCCGTTATCGCTATGATTACCGGTTATGGCATTCTAGCGTTCAGAGACCCTCATGGAATTCGCCCTGTTTGTTATGGCAAGAGAGAAACCCCTGAAGGCACTGAATACATGATTGCTTCTGAAAGCGTTGCTTTAGGCGCACTCGGATTTGAGTTAGTAAGAGATATCGCACCTGGTGAAGCCATCTATATTGAAAACAATGGCAAGCTATATACAGAGAGTTGTGCTGAAAATGCCCAGTTAAATCCATGTATTTTTGAACATGTCTATTTTGCAAGGCCCGACTCAATTATTGACAATATTTCTGTCTATAAAGCGCGACTAAGAATGGGCGAAACCCTTGCCCAAAAGGTTAAACGCTTAAGGCCGGATCATGATATTGATGTCGTCATGCCCATTCCCGATACCAGCCGAACTTCAGCTATGCAAATGGCTTATGAATTGGGGGTTAAATTTAGAGAAGGCTTTATAAAAAATAGATATATCGGCCGAACGTTTATCATGCCGGGTCAATCACAGCGGAAAAAGTCTGTTCGACAAAAGCTTAATCCCATTGAGCTCGAGTTTAAAGATAAAAACGTTATGCTGGTAGATGATTCTATTGTTCGTGGTACGACCTGCAGTGAAATTGTGCAAATGGCGAGAGATGCCGGTGCCAAGAAAGTTTATTTTGCTTCAGCTGCACCAGAAGTTCGCTTTCCCAATGTTTACGGTATAGACATGCCAGCGGCACGAGAGTTAATTGCCCACAATAGATCAGTAGAAGAAATTCAAAACTTAATTGGTGCAGACTGGCTAGTCTATCAAGATTTAGATGATTTAATTAAGTGCGCTCAAGAAGGCAATGAAAAAGTCACAAACTTTGATTGTTCAGTTTTTAATGGTGAATATTTGACCGGTGATATTGGTGATGAATACCTGCTAAGGCTTGAAGCGTCTAGAAATGACGCTAATATGCGTAAAGCCAATGAAGATGAAGCAAATATCGACCTTCACAATGATCATTAATATCATCTAATAACATTTAGACCAAAGAGTATTTATATGCCTGACAGCGTTAATCCAGATATACGTATACCTCGTGCAAAACTTGATGGCGTTTCAGTAGAAACGCTAGCTGTGCGTGCGGGTCAAATTCGTAGCCCTGAACTTGAACACAGTGAGGCAATTTTTCCTACGTCTAGTTTTGTTTTTAATACAGCAAAAGAAGCTGCAGATCGTTTTTCAGGGGAAGTGCCGGGTAATATTTATGCTCGTTTTACTAATCCAACTGTCGCCATGTTTGAACAACGTTTGGCAAGCATGGAAGGTGCTGAAAGAGCTGTGGCCACGGCTTCTGGCATGGCTGCAATCATGTCTGTGTGCTTTGCTTTGTTAGAGCAGGGTGATCATATAATTTGCTCTAGAAGTGTGTTTGGTACAACAAACGTATTGCTTGAAAAATATGTACGCAAATTTGGGGTAGATATTTCCTTTGTTGAATTGGCAAACTATGATGCATGGAAACAAGCATTAAAGCCTAATACGCGCTTTCTTTTTCTTGAGACGCCTTCAAATCCTTTGTGTGAAGTTGTGGATATCTCTGTATTGGCTGACATCGCACATTCAGGTTCTCACTCCAAGGGCACGTTATTGGTGGTAGATAATTGCCTATGTACACCGGTGTTGCAGCAACCCTTAGCTCTAGGTGCCGATCTGATTGTACATTCAGCTACTAAATATATAGATGGGCAAGGGCGCTGTTTAGGTGGCGCTGTTGCGGGTAATGCTTCAATAATTGAAGAAGTTCATGGTTTTTTGCGATCAGGCGGGCCCGCTTTAAGCCCCTTTAATGCTTGGATTCTACTTAAAGGCTTAGAAACACTTAGCTTGAGAATGTATGCACATTCTGCAAGTGCTTTAAAAATTGCTCAATGGCTTGAGCAACAGGATGCCATTGAGCATGTTTATTACTCCGGTTTAAAAAGTCATCCTTCCTATGAGTTAGCTCAAAAGCAGCAAAAAGCGGCAAGCGGCGTATTATCTTTTAAAGTAAAAGGTAATAAAGCAGCAGCTTGGCGGTTCATTGATGCCCTAGATTTTATTTCAATCACAGCCAATCTTGGGGATACCAAAAGTACGATTACACATCCTGCTACGACGACACACGGCCGTTTAACAGAAGAGGATCGTCAAAATTCGGGTATTACTGAAAATTTACTGCGTATTTCAGTAGGTTTGGAAAATGTAGATGATATCATTTCAGATCTAGCAAAAGGATTGGCTGCGGCTAGAAATAAATAGCAAGGCTTCTAAGCATTTCAAATATTTAAGTAGAAAACTTAAAACTTTACTGTAGTCTTTCTATACTTGTTGTGATTGGGTAATACTTTACTATTACCCACATACAAATTCGGGTAATTATTGAATCATTCAATTCTCAATGCCTGTATGTCTTTAATTATTTTCATCTGACGAAGCCGCATTCTATGGGCAAAATGAGTAGTTCAAAAGTAGTGAACAGTTCTAAAACTATGAGTGGTAAATCATCAGATAAGCCTAATACTAAAGCTGATTCACACCACTTTAAAGCCTATATCAGACAAGGCTCAAGAGAAGGCGCATTAATACTTCTAATCGCCTTGTGTGTCTTCCTGTTTATGGCTTTACTGACACACAATGCTGGTGACCCAGGTTACCAAACAACAGGTGATTCTGGGGCTATCCATAACCGTGTGGGAAGTGTGGGTGCCTGGTCTTCTAGTTTCTTAATCTATTTTTTCGGTCTGGTTTCTTATTTATTCCCTTTGTTAATTGCTTATCGGGCCAGTGTTATTTTTAAAAAAAGGCACCAAAGTAAAGGTTTTCATTGGCCAATGTTTTTAGTTCGCCTGACTGGCTTTGTGCTCATTATTTGTGGTGCTACAGGCTTATTATCTCTTTATGAAATCGCCGGATTAGACAACTCCTCAGGCGGCGTGATAGGTCAAATTCTATCTGGCAAATTTATTGATTCGTTTAATCTCGCGGGAAGTACTTTATTGTTGGTCTCCATGCTGCTATTTGGTCTGACTGTCTTTGCAGGCATTTCTTGGCTTGGTTTAATGGACCGAACAGGGGCGCTGACTTTAAAGCTCCTAAGATTTTTGAAATCTACATCGCTAAATTTATGGGATCGCTTTCAAGATAAACGCGCTGCAAGACTAGAAGCTAAAAAAATTATTAACGCAAGTAAAGCAGAAGATAGAATTCCGACCTTGAAATCACCACAGATTAATGTCAAAAGGAATGGGTCTGCTGCTACAGAAAAACCAGCTGATAAAAAACCTTTGTCTTTGTTGGCTAAATTGTCACCAACAAAAATATTCAAGAATAAAAACCAGTCTGACAAACAAGCTGAAACTAACTCGGCGCAAAAAGTCGAGCCAGGTTTTGGGGGGCAATCTTCATCTGCTCAGTTACAAAACAATGAGCCTTTGGTGATTAAAGCAGGCTCATTAACCAAGAAAGAAGATCAAGTACCCTCAGTAGATGACCAGGCGACGAAATCAGGAATTAAAATTTCACCCTTTGTCAAAAAAAGTAAGCCAAGTGCTCGCTCTGAAGGTGAAAAGCAAGGTAGTTTATTTATTGCATCCGAAGGGCCACTGCCTTCACTAAATTTGCTGGATTTGGCAGAACCAAAAAGTAAATTAGGTTACTCAAAAGAAATGCTCGAACACCTTTCTCGCTTACTAGAAGAAAAGTTAGCAGATTTCGGTGTAAAGGCTGAGGTGGTGGAAGTCAATCCTGGGCCAGTTATTACCAGATTTGAAATTCAACCCGCACCGGGTGTTAAAGTTAGTAAAATTAGTAATTTAGCAAAAGACTTGGCCAGATCACTTGCTGTATTAAGTGTTCGTGTTGTCGAAGTTATTCCCGGCAAGTCAGTTGTTGGAATTGAAATTCCCAATGAACACCGGGAGATTGTCCGTTTTCGTTCCGTGCTTCAGTCGAAAGAATATGATGATTCAGATTCACCTGTGACTTTGGCATTAGGTAATGATATTGCAGGTGACCCTGTCGTCGTGAATTTAGCGAAAATGCCTCATCTATTGGTGGCAGGTACAACCGGTTCCGGTAAGTCGGTTGGTGTAAATAGCATGATTTTGAGCATGCTATTTAAAGCACAGCCAGACGAAGTTCGCTTCATCATGGTTGACCCTAAAATGTTAGAACTATCCATTTATGATGGGATTCCACATTTATTAACACCTGTAGTTACTGATATGAAAGAAGCAGCCAATGCACTTCGTTGGTGTGTGGCAGAAATGGAACGACGTTATAAGTTAATGGCACAAATGGGTGTACGAAATGTTGCGGGTTTCAACAGAAAAGTCAAAGAAGCCATGGAAAAAGGGGAGCCACTGTTAGATCCACTATGGCAGCCCGACTTGCATTTGCTTGATGAAGAACAGCATCGACCCGAACTTGTCACCCTGCCATTTATTGTTGTTATCATTGACGAATTTGCTGACATGATGATGATCGTTGGCAAAAAAGTTGAAGAGTTAATTGCTCGTATTGCCCAAAAAGCCCGTGCGGCTGGTATACATTTAATACTCGCAACACAAAGACCGTCTGTTGATGTTATTACCGGTCTGATAAAAGCAAACGTCCCGACCAGGATATCCTTTCAGGTTTCATCTAAGATCGATTCAAGAACAGTACTTGATCAGGGTGGTGCTGAACAGCTGCTTGGGCATGGTGATATGTTGTACATGCCACCAGGCACCAGTGTTCCTATTCGTGTACACGGTGCTTTTGTAGATGATCATGAAGTGCATAAAGTGGTAGATGATTGGAAGCAACGTGGCGCACCAAATTATTTAGAAGATGTTCTGACAGGTGGCGATAGTTCAGACCCAGCAGTTGCAGCGTTTAATGATGACGGTTCTGCGGGTGGTAATGAACAAGACGCTCTTTTTGATGAGGCAATAGCCTTTGTGACAGAAACACGCCGGGTGTCCATATCATCCGTTCAAAGAAAGTTGAAAGTGGGTTATAACCGGGCGGCAAATTTGGTTGAAGCAATGGAACAAGCAGGTGTTGTTAGCTCTGCTGGACATAACGGTTCACGCGAAGTGCTTGCTCCTCCACCGCCAAAAGATTAATTTAATTGGAAGAATTATGAAAAAAATAATGAATTTTATAATGCCTGCGTTAATTTGCTTTTGTTTTGCAGGTGTCGTTAGCGCTGAAACAAACGCTAAAAACAATCCAGCTTTAGTCGAATTAGTTGGAAAGTTAAGCAAGATAAAAACGTTCTCGGGGACATTCGTACAATATGCAGTTGACCAGAAAGGTGCACGTATTCAAGAGTCCCGTGGCGAACTGAAAGCTGATCGCTCAGGCTTATTCTACTGGCATACAACCGAACCGTTGGAGCAAACCGTTGTCTCCGATGGTGTTCAAGTGACTGTCTATGATCCAGATTTGGAACAGGCAACCATTCAAGCAGTAGGGCAGCAAGCACAAACAACCCCTGCCATATTATTCAGTGGTGACACTGCGAAGATAGGGGAAAACTTTAATGTTGAAATCAAAACAAAAGTTGCCCAAAGCGTTCAATATACACTTCAACCAAAAAATAAAGAAAGCCTATTTGAACGCTTGCTTGTCAGGTTTGAAGGGGCCAATCTTCCAGAGTTAAGAATTACCGAT
>JBFJZQ010000197.1:0-6394 GCA_041622015.1 Oleiphilaceae bacterium | reverse complement strand
TTGCCTGTTCATTGAGCCAGTCGAAATGTAATTAATGCAATGCAGAATTTTATTTAGCAATCCCTTCGACACTTCGGTGGGCTCAGGGCGAGCTATTGCGCGCATTGAGCCTGTCGAAATGTATTCTTACTATTACGCATCAGGCCCAGCAATTACACCTGCATCATGTAACTTACCAATTTCTGCACTGCTTAAGCCAAGCACTTCCGAGAGCACTTCGTCGGTTTGTTCCCCTAAGCGCGGTGCTGGTTTAGCTGGCTCACGAGCAAAAGCAGAGAAATCCCATGGCGCGCTGGCTGCCAGATAGCTACCTATTCCCGCCTGATTGATTTGGCTAAACATTGGGTTTTCGATAGAGCAATCAGGGTTTGTTTCAACCATTTGCTTAACGGTCTGATATTGACTCCAACACACACCTTTGGCATTGAATATTTTTTCAATTTCTGCGAAAGATCTAGCTGAAATAAAGGCAGAGAAAACAGCGGAAATTTCATCCCGAGATTCGAAGCGATCACCTTCATTTGCGAAATTTCGACCGAGCTGTGTAGCCAAGGCATTCATTTTCTCTGATGATTCTGTCGCATCACATAAGGAAGTCCATTGACGCTTGGTTAAACCAATAACCATGACACGCTGGCCATCAGAGGTTAAAAAGTCTCGACCAAATGCCCCAAATAAATAATTCCCATAACGGGGTCTTTCCTCTCCTAGCTGTGCTTCTGCAATAAAGCCTAAATGCCCCATCACTGCCATGGCGGCATCTGCCAAGGCAATTTTAGTATGCTGGCCTTCGCCGGTTCTAAAGCGATGACGCTCTGCCGCCAATAAACCTAATGCTGCCATTTGGCCGGTCACTAAGTCCCAAGCAGGTAAGACATGATTTGTCGGTGAGTGGCTATCACTGGGTCCGGTCAAAAATGGTAAGCCTATAGCTGGGTTGACCGTGTAATCAACAGCAGAACCGCCATGGCGATCACCTTGAACGGTTAATTGAATGAGATCAGGACGGATAGCGGATAATTCTTCATAAGACAGCCAGCCTTTTGGCGGGAAGTTGGTGAGCAACATGCCAGAGTCTTTACCGGGCGCTGTGATTATCTGTTTGGCTAATTCTGAGCCTTCTGGAGATCGGAAATTAATCGCGACTGAACGCTTGGATTTATTTAAGCCTGCCCAAAACAAACTGACATTATCTTTGGCGACTGGCCAACGACGATAATCCAAACCGCCGCCGATGGCATCTATTCGAATCACATCTGCACCGAGTTGTGCCAAGGTCATCCCACCAAGTGGCGCAGCAACAAATGCAGACGCTTCAACCACTCGCATACCAGACAAAATTGCTGTCATAGTGTCTATCCCTTTTAGTCAGTAAAATTTAAATGCAGTATAAAATCGGTAAAGGTCTTGAGGGCAATACAACTTGAAACAGCTAAACTAGGCCACCGACATCTAGTACTTAATGGTCGCAAGAATAAACCAGGCTAGAATGTAAATCTACCCGGAAAATTGACTATCTAAGCACTTCATAAAACTAATTTTAATTATGGAAAAACAATACATACAGTGTAACCTGCATCCGCATTTCCAAGTATTGAAAACTCACATTTAAATTGCTTACAAATATCCTTTACTAACAACAAACCCAAGCCAAACCACTTGTTGGCTTTGCTTGGTTGAGCAACGACAATGCTGTCATTATGAAATCCAATACCCCCACAAAGGTGTTTACGCATGACGGTCGACACATTATTAAAGAATGTAAAATCAGAATGGGACAAAACAAAGATATCGCACAGACAAACTCCCTTTGAAGCAGTCTGGCGTATTCAAGAAGTTATTACAGCCTATAGGCAATTGAGTATAGTTAAACCAGAGAAAACTCAAACAAAGAACTGACATCTAGAACTCAATAGATAGCTATTCATTATTTTATCGCTACCTTAAATGTCGCACTCTGAAGCGCTTGCCTTTCATCTTTCCATCATTAAATAGCGCCAAGGCAAGTTTTAAAATGGTTTTATCGACGGCAACATATGCGGTATTTGGAAATACCGCTATCTTACCGATCTGATCAGCCTGAATGGAGTTTTTACTGGTTAATGCACCTAATATGTCACCGGGTCTTAGCTTATCTTTTTTACCGCCATCAATTTGAATACAGGCCATTTTTGGTCTGAATATTTGTTTTGACAGCACACTTGCGTCGGGTAATAGACTCGGCTTAATGTCGAGCTGACATTCATCACTGATGAGGCTGATTTTATATGACTCGTTGTCACAGTAAAAAGAATAAGCTGTTCCGCTCTCGCCTGCTCTTCCGGTACGACCAATTCTATGTACATGGATTTCAGGGTCGCGAGAAAGTTCAAAATTAACCACAGCATCAAGACCATCGATATCCAGCCCTCTTGCCGCTACATCTGTTGCGACAATAATCGAAATAGCCTTACTTGAGAAACGCATTAAAATTTGATCACGATCCCTTTGCTCAAGATCACCATTTAAAGCCAAGGCGGAAAAACCTAAACGACTAAGCTCATCAGCGACAAATTGCGTCATAACTTTTGTATTACAAAACACCACCGTTGAACTTGGTTGATTTTTTTGCAGTATCAAGTGCAAAGCGTGAATTTTTTCTTGATCACTTTTTACTTTGTAGAAAAGCTGTTTGATGGTCGTTTGGGTATGCGCTTCTTCAACGGTAATTCGAATAGGGTTTTGTAAGAAACGTTGGGCTATTTTTTCAATTCCTTTTGGAAACGTAGCACTAAACAATAAGGTTTGTTTTTGAGCAGGCATTGCTTCCGCTATTTTTTCCAGTGCATCCTGAAAACCCATTTCAAGCATTCGATCGGCTTCATCCAAGACAAACATGGATACATTATCAAGTAACAAACTGCCTTTTCGTATGTGTTCTTCTATACGACCAGGTGTCCCTACAATTATATGTGCACCATGTTCAAGTGAACCTAATTGCGGCCCGAAAGGCTTTCCGCCACATAAGGTGAGTACTTTTATATTATGAATTGAGCGTGCTAAGCGTCGTATTTCATTGGCGACCTGATCAGCTAATTCACGCGTAGGACATAACACGATGCTTTGAATTCTAAAACGCTTAACTTCTAATTTTTCAAGCAAACCCAAGCCAAAAGCCGCGGTTTTTCCAGAACCAGTTTTCGCCTGAGCGATGACATCTTGGCCTTGTAAAATGTGGGGCAAGCTTTCTGCCTGAACCTGTGTCATGGAATGGTAATTAAGCGATTCAAGGTTTGAAATAAGTTCGGGAGAGAGCGCTAATTCAGAAAATTTAGCATGAGGTGCTTCGACTTTTGTCGTGTCGTTCAAAATACGATCCTTTAAATAGAATGGGCAATACGTCTTAGAAGAGAGGCATTATATAGAAAATATAAGAAAGATACTGAATAGAATAAAAATTAACTAGCGGATAGATTACTCAAATATTGTGACCAATCAAAGCTCTCACCAGGGTCTGTTTTTCTTTCTGGAGCAATATCTTGGTGGCCGGTAATTCTATCTTTGGTAATTTCTGGATAGGCTTCTTGAATACACTGGGTAAGTTCAGCTAGAGCCTTATATTGCGGTGAGGTATAGGGAGTTTTATCACTCCCTTCCAGCTCTATGCCAATTGAGTAATCATTACAATTACCGATACCACAAAATTCTGATTCACCCGCATGCCAGGCACGATCATTACAGGAAACGAATTGAGTAATTTGACCGTCTCGTTTAATCAAAAAGTGTGCTGACACCTCTACACCTTTTAATTGTTCAAAGTAGGGATGAACATGATAAGGCAGCTTATTTTGGAAAAATAATTCAATATAAGGGGTATTAAATTCTTCAGGAGGCAAACTAATATTATGAATCACCAGCAAATCCACACAGGAATTTGCTGGTCTAATATTAAAATTGGGTGAAGGCACTTTTTTAGCTGGTGTTAACCAGCCGTCTGTCATTTTCATTTGCATAGTGATTAAATCTGAAAAGCTCTCATCATATAACGAATAAGTTTTAATTAAGATTGTCCTCGTAAATTTCCGATAATCGATTCTAAAGCGCGATCAAATAGCAAACCATCATTAAGCACTTGTATCAGACCAGACTTTAGATCAACGGCTAATTCTTGTTTAGTTTTTTCAGCCACTTTAACACCAGATCGATTGACAAATATATAACGGCCATTGACTTTAATCACTGCTGCTAATTTAGCACGTTCAGCTTGACCATTTCTTGTAAATTCAAACCAACAGCCCACAGAAAGACGACTGACCTGCTGCATAAAAGGATCATTGTCGGCTAAAACTTCCCCTGGTAAATCAGCCTCTGCATCTGTTAAAGAAATTTGAACAAGGTTTTGTACTTCACTTTCTTCTGGATGGACATTTTCTCGGTGCTTGTTTAGAACATCATTAATTTCTTTATTTGATAACCTTTCTTGAAACTCTTTAAACTCGTCTTCAATATCTAAACTTGCTTTGAGCGCTTCTTGACCATCATTTTTATCAACCACAGTAGATGGACTTGCAACAGGCTCTTTACCAATCGATTTGGAGTCTAATTCAACTTGTGTCAATTCTTGACGCTTAGCCTCAGCTTCCTGCTCTTCCAATACTTTTTTATGTAAGCGCTTTAAAGTAACAATATGCGTTTTTTCTAATTCACTCATTAATTTAGTTAAGCGGAATTCGTCAAAGCTCGCTTCATGTAAACCTTGATGCAACCTTCGTACTAAAGTGGGAATTAATTGCATTAATTTACCGCGAGCATCTGACCCATCTGAAGTGGGACAAACCGACCAAACTAGATTATGAACAAATAGTTGGTGGCCTTTCCATTCAGAGCTTTCATCCCCGAGTTTTAGGTAATCGAGAATCATGACTCGACTCCATCCCTCTTTTAGAATGGTTACCACGCATTCGGGAATTTCTTTGTCCCTAAACGAATTAGATTGAAGCACTGTATTAATGACGGTTTCCGTAGCTTTTTTAGCGAGTTCGGTTGCAGCCCTTCCTTTTTCAGAATCTTTCGTACGCTGCTCTATTAACTGGCCTCTGCGATTTTCGAGATCTGTAAACTGGGTAAATTCATGCAGAAGCTCTTCAAACAGTTCTAAATTTGAATCAAAGTCAGACAGAACCCTTTCGACAATAGACTCGATCTTAGACTTAAGACGGTCTGATTTGCCTGTGCTCTTTTCTGTCCAGCCAATGGCTGCAGAAGCCATTTCATTTAAAAGTTTTCTGGCAGGATGCCCTCCTCGGTCAAAGAAACTTTTATCTAATAGCGCAACTTTCAATATCGGAATTTGTAAGCGCGCAATCAGCGCCTTCATTGTTGACTGGAGTTGTTTATCATCAAGAATAAAATCAAACAACATAGAGACTAAGTTGATGATGTCGTTATCAATTTCTTCATATTTTACTTTCTTACCAGATTGGTTTACATGTGCATTTGCTATCAAACTTCTAAAATCAACAGCTTGATAACTCTTCACATTTTCATCAATCAGATGATTCGTCTCAGAAAACTGTTGCTGTGAAAGCGTAGAAATAATCTGATCTTGGTTAATAAAGACAACATTTGTTCCTGATGCCTGATTAAAGTCCTGATTAAAAATCCCTGTATGCATTAATGACCGAATCTGTTCAAATTGAACTTCTGTTATGCATTGCTCTTTACCCAGTACAGGAACTGATTGATTTGGATCATTTGATTGTCTAGGACTAACAGATGAAGATTTAATAATAGTTTTTTGTTTTTTAAGGTTTGGCAATACACCTAACTGAATAAGCGTTTGATTTGCACTTTGATACACACCTGGCATTTCATTTAAGACATATCTTTCAAAAAGCTTAAAAATAATCAACTTTGCCTTCAAATCGACATCTAGGTTAGATGTAGCAGTTTCAAGAGCCTCACACAAGACTTCTGGGCTGGCAGGTGTATGCTTTAATTTTAAACTAGTGGATTTGACTAGAGATTCGATACGTTTATGAAAATCTTCTAATTTATCCGATGCATTATTACGCAAACGTGAAGCCATTCCTTCTAACGCAACACTAACTTCTAGATCGTCGTTTTTTAAAATACTTAAGTTTGCTAAATCACTTGATTCAGAGTCTCTGACATCATTTTCCGATAGATGATTCACATTGGTGAAAGATAGTACGATTTGCTGTAAAAATGCATTTGCAATCATTTTTTTCTGTAAACGTAACTCACGCATACTTTTAAAATAAATGCTTTGGTCGCCGTCATTACCAGCCTTGTCTGCCATAGCAAATAATGCATCATCAGCGTTATCAAACAACTGTATAAGCAAATTTTTCATTTGGCCTTTAAATTCATCACGCAGATGAATAATAGGCGT
>JBFJZQ010000196.1:0-6415 GCA_041622015.1 Oleiphilaceae bacterium | reverse complement strand
GCTGGCATTAGTTAAGCTACAGTTGGCTCCATCTGGATGTTTAAGTATAGATACATTTATCTCAGAACCTTCTATATATGACTGGCCGGTTAAATGAGAACCATCAGAGCTAATCGTTTGTGATTTCCCATTAACATCAAGCACTAGATCTCCAGTGAGCCCTGTTATACGGACATAGTGTCTGCGCATGTCTGCTATGGGTACACAGCTAACATCAATCTTATTGTTCTCAACAAGCGCTGCTATGCCTTCACTTTCACTAAAGTTACATTGGTGGAGACTGCCCTCAGGTAGCGATACGTTAAAATATTCGCCCAAGGCATAAGGGCCTACCCTCGTTGCTTGAAATGGCGATGGGTACAACTCCAACTCATCCCCATCGACATCAACAATGACATACTCATTGGTGTGAAAGTAAAGATAATCTGAAATCTCGTCACATACTGTCTCGACTCCAGAGCCTTGCACTTCACCATATAACTCTATTTCAAGAAGGTCTATCTCAACCTCACCATTCACAAACCTAAAAGCTTTTGCCTTTGTCGGCTCTGAAAGAGAACAGGTTAAGCTATTCGAGCTTAGCGAAATATCACAAGGTATATCTGAGGGCTCATCATTATCGCTCAGCTTTTGCCACTGCCCGCTTTCATCGAGCAATTCCATCTGCGCGGATTGAACCAGCAAGGAGGCATTGTTGGCGAATATTTTAACTTCAGCAATTGTCGAAGTAGTCGCGAGTGAAAGCATCACTTCCTGAGATTGATTGATTTTTAGCCCTTGAGCAACTCTTCCGTCGGCAACAAGAGGCGCCAAGGATGCTTCGACACCTGAAATAATCGCACCGTCACAGTGCAGCCCTATTCGGTGAGGTACACTGCTTTCATTCGGTGTCGTTGCTTGATCTTGAGTTGTTTCGCTCTGACCAGACTCCTCATGAGAGCTTTCATCTGAGCCACTAGAACTTCCGCCAGAACAGGCGATCATTGTAAGACAAAAAATAGAAGTGATTATGATCCTTAATCGGTAAAACATGTTTCCGTACCACAAGTAAAAGATTAGCGGCAATTCTACCCGAATCGTGTTAACAATTTAATTCTTATCTTCACCATAAACGCGAAACCAAGCGCTATAGGTTGGAAGTTAGCTTTTTTTTCGGTACATAATGATCGTTTTGCTCTTGAAGTAAGCTGTTTTTAGGCCAGACCAAGATGAACGCTTTTGCGCTGAGCCAAGATAAAACAAGTCCTCTGAATATAGAGAATCAGGCCAAGCGTTGTGCTTCACCTAAAATGTTAGCTAAGGGAGCGAGAGCACTCATTTTCTGAAACGTAGTTTTCAAAAGCGAGGAGCACAAAGCGTTCATCTTACCAATACTGAAATACCTATTACTTTTTGTTGAAAGCGATCCTTTTTGGTTGCACTAACATAGCATTGGCAACGAGCAAAAGCAGACCTTTCTATTATTAAAGAATAGCGAAAATTTAGTGAGCAGTTAGTGCCAAAAGTGATACCTTTTTTACCAGAGCATGTAGCATCAACTCAACCAATTTTCCCTTCAAATAAGTCTGATTGCTCATCAATACACTTAATCATGTGATCACGGAAGGCCAGCACGCGGGCATTACGTTTTAATTCTGGGTGCAACAAAATCCACAAGCCTAAATTAAATTCAGGATCAGGATCGCAGTAGCGCTCTAATAATGGGTCAGCATCACCCATGAAACAAGGTAAAAAGGAAACCCCCATGCCTTCTCGGATAGCGGACAGCGTTAGTAAGGTATCGTCACTAAAAAACTGGTAGAACTGATCTTCGCAGGTTTGCTTGGTCCAAGTTTTATGAAACCCACAACATTCAACACCTATCCACTTTAAGTTACCGCCTTCTTTTCGGTGCTGAGCAAGATAAGCATGGCTGCCATAAATGGTCGAGGCCACTGTCACGATGCGTTTACCAATGAGCGTCTCTGTCGGTGAATTGGTCAATCGAATAGCAATATCGGCTTCACGCTGGACGAGACTAACATTGCTGTTGGATACCATGATGTGTAGCTCGACCTTTGGGTGATCCTGGCTGAAACGGTTAAACATGGGCATGAGGACCGATGAGGCCATATTATTGATCGCAGACACTTTGAGTGGCCCGAGCATCTGTGTATCTTTGCCAAGCAAAGAGCCATCGATTCCGATCATTTCACTTTCAATATTCACAGCAGCCAGCCTTATTTTTTCACCCGCATCTGTCAGTTCATAACCTCCTTGTTTACGTTCAATCAAACTGGCGCCTAACTTTTCTTCTAGCCCGCGAATACGTCTGGATACTGTAGAATGCTGCACGCTTAATTGCTTTGCAGCACCACTCATACTGCCTGTTCGCGCAACCGCTAAAAAAAGTCTTAGGTCATCCCAATTCATCGAACATTCTCCAACGGTGCATTTTTGCACATTATGTTTCATTTTTTAGCTAATTGTTAGTCACTCTAATCAGCGTAGACTGGCTAACAAGCTAAACAAAAACACCACAGCTTAAACTCGTTGCCAAGTTAAATAACAACAGTGGCAATAGGCAAAATTAGAAAAGGAGAGCACCATGTCACATATAGCCATTATTCAAAAAGCCCCGGTACTTTTGAACAAACAAAAAACGATAGAAGCGGCAGTTGCATTGATTGAAACTGCCGCCAATCAACACGCTGAGTTAGTGGTGTTTACCGAGGCCTTTATTCCGGGTTACCCCTCATGGGTCTGGCGTTTAAAACCAGGCGCTGATTGGAGTCTGTCAGAAGAAATACATGCACGTTTATTAAAAAATGCGGTGAACCTAAGCTCCGATGATTTACAACCGCTTTATGACGCGGCTGCCAAGCACAAGCTAACCATTGTCTGCGGTATTCAGGAAAGAGATAACCAACTGAGCCAAGCTACCCTGTATAACACAGCCTTGATTATTGGGCCTGACGGCAAACTGTTAAACCGTCATCGAAAATTAATGCCCACCAATCATGAACGCATGGTCTGGGGCTTTGGCGATGGAAGCGGCCTGAAAGTCGTGGATACCAATGTCGGCCGTGTTGGCACCTTAATCTGTTGGGAAAACCTGATGCCCTTGGCAAGAACTGCTCTTTATGCGCAGGGTGTTGAGCTATATATCGCTCCGACCTATGACAGTGGCGATGGCTGGATAGGCAGTTTACAACACATTGCTCGTGAAGGCCGTTGCTGGGTGATCGGCTGTGGAAACCTGATGAAAGGCAGCGATATTCCAGCAGATTTCCCGGAACGAGAACGCTTATTTCCTGATCCAGACGAATGGATCAACCCCGGTGATTCAGTCGTAATTGCGCCAGGTGGTCAAATTGTCGCAGGGCCGATGCGAGAGGAATCGGGTATTTTATATTGTGATATCGACCTCGAAAAAGTGGCGCAATCAAAGCGGGTTTTCGATGTGGTTGGGCATTATTCTCGCCCGGACATTCTAAAACTCGAAGTCAATACACGGACTCAGTCACCGGTCGTGTTTCACGAGTAAGGCTATAAAACAAGAAAAATAATTACCTCTCGCATGAGAGCAAATCAAGGAGAAATTCTATGAATACCTTAAGCACATACCATGGCGGATGTTTTTGTGGCGATGTAAAATTCAGCCTTAGTGGTCAAGCAGAAGCCATGGCCTATTGCCATTGCGATTCTTGTCGTCATTGGGCGGCAGCACCTATCAGCGCCTTCACTTTGTGGAATAAAGATAGCTTGAAAATCACTAAAGGGGCTAACAATATTGGCGCCTTCGATAAACATGCTCATCAACAAGGCAGCGACATTACCAGCAATCGGCAGTGGTGCAAAACCTGTGGTGGACATGTGTTTACCGACCATCCCGGCATGGGATTAATAGATGTACCAGCGAGTGTGATCAAGGATTTTGAATTCAAACCCGCATTTCACGTTCACTATCAAGAAACAGTGCACCCAATGAAAGATGGCTTGCCAAAATTTAAAGATCTTCCAGAACCGGCGGGTGGTTCTGGTAAACAACTGGATGAATGAGAAGTTGGCACTAGCTAGTATTATTAATGATAAAGTTGCGAGCAGCACCTGAATAACACGCAAGCCTATCCTTTCTAGACTCAGTTAGGCCCAATATATTTGTAGTTGTCTGAGAAGCCGGAAGCGATAATCCGATTTTTTCACCATAACCAGATTTTCTTGCTAAAGAACCAAGAACTTTAGGGTTAGCTAGTTTGATGGCTATTTAATAAACATTGATAAACACTGATAAACACTGATAAACACTGATAAACACTGAGCATGACTCATACTTAACATTCCTTTGCTATGAAAAAGGAGTGTCGTCATGTTCTTCGATAAACGAAAAGAAATAAAAATCCCATGGAATAAGGGTAAATTGATCGGCCAAAAATTACCTTTAAAACCTGAACAAATCTGGGCTATTCGTATTCACCTTGATATGGCAAACAAAATAAGGGATCTCGCCTTATTCAACCTAGCTTTAGACAGTAAACTTAGAGGCTGTGATTTAGTTAAACTGACCGTCAAAGATGTTTCAATTGGAACCGAGATAAAATCACGCTCAAGTGTCATTCAGCAAAAAACAAAACAACCCGTTAAATTTGAAATAACATTAAAAACTCAAATTGCGCTAACAGCCTGGATAAGCCAAGCAGTATTGCGCGTTACGGATTATTTATTTCCAAGCTGTATAAACTATGGCGGACACCTTTCGACGCAACAATACGCACGTATTATCAACAAATGGGTGGAGAGTATAGGTCTAGATAAGTCAGCTTATGGAACGCACTCTTTGCGGCGAACCAAGGCCTCAATTATTAACAAACAAACCAAGAACCTTCGTGCTATTCAAATATTTTTAGGTCATACAAAACCTGATTATTCCTGATAATATCCAAACAGTTGAAGCAAATAATTTAGATACCATGTTTCATTTGTTGTTCTTAAGAAAACAGGGAGACTTTTTTATTATGCCCCCAGAACAGGCTACCCATAGAGCTAAAATACTCGGTTATCAGAATAAGCTTGCCTATCGACATGCTGATTTCATCAGTAACTCCTTGATTCCGTTCCATATAGGCCTTCGCAAACCACATCCTCTTGCTAATGACTTTATATCAGAGGTTGATGCCGTTGTAGGAAGTGAACAGTTTTTAAAAGACGTTCAAAAAATATTGAGTAGTTATCGTTAGAGCTTATGTTTTTTATCAATCAAAGGGAACGCTTTACTCTTGAAGTAAGCTGTTTTTGGGCCAGTCAAACATGAACGCTTTTGCTCTTTTTTTAATCATTGAAGATAGCCAGCCGTTCATGACAATTCAGCCAAATGTAAATAAGCCCTAAAGGTCTGAAATTGCACTTCATCGACGCATATTTCTTGGTAATTGTAGGCTCTAGTCAAAGCCTCAACTTCAGCTGGCTGAAATGCTCTTCACGACAAAGTCGCTCAGTCATTAGACCGACAGTTTCCTTTGGTAATCAGACTTATACAAATAATCCAAACCTTGTTAAATACATTATGCCTATACCTTAAAATTAGATAACTTTTTACGTAGTTGAGCAGCCATATCTGAGAGTGAATTTGTTGAATCACTGACACCTTCAGATAATTCAGCCGCTTCACGGGAAAACATGGAAAGTTTATTAGCATTTTCACTAATTTCACTGGATACCATAGATTGTTCTTCAGCGGCTGCGGCAATTTGGGTATTCATATCAGCCATTAAGGCAATAGCATTATTGATATTGGTGAGTGAGACTTTTGCTTCATTAGAATGATCAACCGCTGTTTCAGCCCTACTTTTACCTTGTTGCATAACAGTAAAAGCTTGGTCTGCGCTAGTTTGTAAAGCGCCGATCATCTCTTGTATTTCTTCTGTAGAACTCTGTGTTCTTGAAGCCAGCGCCCTCACTTCATCTGCAACCACGGCAAAACCTCTACCCTGCTCTCCGGCTCTAGCGGCTTCAATAGCAGCATTCAAGGCGAGTAAATTAGTCTGCTCTGCGATCTCCCGAATAACATTCACCACATCATCAATATTAGACGCGTCATTTTTAAGTT
Organism: Oleiphilaceae bacterium; assembly: GCA_041622015.1. GTDB lineage: Bacteria > Pseudomonadota > Gammaproteobacteria > Pseudomonadales > Oleiphilaceae > PZPK01. The sequence goes on along the minus strand of JBFJZQ010000196.1, from coordinate 330 downwards.
GTTCGATAGCTTTTGCTGAATGCTGCACTTCTTCAGACAAGGTGCTAATAACTTGCTTGGTTGATTCGACAACTTTCTGCCCGGATTGGCTTTCTACATTAGCTTGCTGTGCTTGTGTCGCAGCGTTATTGGCATTACTAGCAACTTCGTGGACGGAAGCAGTCATTTGCGTAATAGAGGTCGCCAACATATCGGTTTCTTCCATAGCGCCATCGGTTACTTTTTTATTTCGTTTGGATAATTTTTCTAAAGATTTTGCCTGGTCAGCAAATTGACTGCCTAGATTAATAATTTGAACAAGGAGGGTTCGAAGACTTTCAATAAAATGAT
>JBFJZQ010000195.1:0-6430 GCA_041622015.1 Oleiphilaceae bacterium | reverse complement strand
TAAAAATTTCATCTTTTCTGACCCCTTTCCTGGAGACCGAATAGGCTTCCTGAAAAAAAAGTCTTTAGTTCTACCTGCTGTAATCAACACTCATAACCCGCCCATATCTGCCGCAGCTTTTAATCAGTAAAAGCAATCTCTCTACTATTTCAAAATGGCGTATCCAAGCGAAAATCAAAGTGAAGTGCTATAACAAGAAGTGTCGTTGAGAAAGGTATGGTGCTCAAGTGATTTGACGGTCTCCATAACACCATACCTTAATTATCGTGCCGATGCCCGATGTGTTGAGTATGGCACAACTTTTCCTTGAATCCAGTCCTCATCGGCCTTATGTCGATGAAAACTGCTCGCTTATACCATTGCTCTCGTTGTCAAACCCAAGTCTTTATCTGCTCCTCATGTGATCGAGGTAATCGCTATTGCGCTAATGGTTGTCGCCAAAAAGCCAGGCGCGAATCGCTCAAAATTGCCAACCAAAAGTATGAGCGCACCCGAAAGGGAAAGTTTAATAATGCCGCCCGGCAAGCTGCTTTTCGATCACGTCAAAAACAGAAAGTAACGGATCAGGGTTCAAGCCAAACACCTCAGCATGCTTCACTAAGAGCCACGCTGGACAAGGCCAGAAGCGCTCTAAGTTGTCGTTCAATGGGGGTCTATTTTTGTTGTCATCATTGTGGCGAACGGTGTGAACCGTTTTTGCGGCTTGATTTTCTGCAACAAAATCGGTTTTCACGACCATTCAGGCGCAGTTGGTATCCAGTGTAGATTTCATTTAACAGGAAACTGACAGTATGGCGGTAAACAAAGACACTGAAACAAAGATTCTGCGCTACCACTTTGTCGAGAAGTGGCGTGTAGGCACCATTGCGACTCAGCTTGGCGTGCATTACTCTGTGGTCGACCGGGTGCTCGCTCAGGCCGGTCAGCCTAAAGTAGAACGCGCTAAACGATCCTCCATCATTGACCCGTATCTTCCTTTCATTCACGAAACACTTAATACCTATCCCACACTCACAGCCGCAAGGTTGTATGAGATGACAAAACAGCGTGGCTATCCTGGTGGTCCCAGCTTCTTTCGGCAATGCATTAGCCAGCTAAGACCGCGCAAACAACCTGAAGCCTACCTTCGCTTAAAAACACTTCCCGGCGAGCAAGCCCAAGTTGACTGGGGCCACTTTGGTTATCTGCATATTGGCAAGGCAAAGAGACCGTTAATGGCCTTTGTCATGGTGTTGAGCTGGTCCCGGCAAATCTTTTTGCGCTTTTATCTGAATCAGCAAATGGAAAATTTTTTACGTGGGCATGTCGCCGCTTTCGACGCCTGGCAGGGGCTCCCAAAAGTATTGCTCTACGATAACCTTAAATCGGCCGTACTGGAACGGCAAGGTGACGCCATTCGTTTTCATCCCACCTTGCTGGCACTGTCTGCTCATTACCGGTTTGAGCCTCGCCCTGTGGCCGTGGCCAGAGGCAATGAGAAAGGCCGGGTGGAGCGTGCCATCCGCTATATTCGCGATAACTTCTTCCCAGGGCGGGAAAGACTGACACTGGATGAACTCAATGCCGAAGCCGATGCCTGGTGTCAGGGCACGAGTGCAGACAGGATTTGTCCTGAAGACAGGGACTTAACGGTGAAAGAGGCATTTACCACAGAACAGCCTGTTCTGCTCGCCTTACCAGACAATCCGTTTAATACGCAGGAAAAGCTGACGGTCATTGCCAGAAAGACACCTTACATTCGCTTTGATCAGAACGACTACTCCATCCCCCATCAGCACGTACAGAAATCGTTACAGGTGGTAGCCGACCTTAAACTGGTTCGTGTTCTCGATGCGGACATCGTCATCGCCGAACATGAACGCAGCTTTGGCAAGGGCGAACAGATTGAACAGGACGCCCACATTAATGCCTTATGGTTAGCCAAGACCCACGCAAAACAGCATCGCGGTCAGGATCGCTTAAGTCACGCCTCGGATTATGCACAAACCTTTTTGACGCTCTCTTGCAAACGGGGGCATATCTTAAAAACGACGGTCAGAACGCTTAATCAATTACTCGATGACTATGGCCGTGACGCGCTCGACAGTGCACTAAAAGAAGCCCTTCATCATCAATCCGTTTATACCGGCGCGGTACAACAAATTCTGGAACGCCAACGGGATGAACTTCAGCGCCCACCCCCCATCGCCGTGACACTACCGGAGAAAGTCAAACACCTCAGTGTGAAGCTGGCCAAACTCACCGATTACGACGACCTGAATCCTCAAAAAGGCAACGAAAATGACAATGACCCATCATGAAACCTTACAACAGCAAGCGGCTGAGCTGAATCTACATGGCTTGCTGGCGCACTGGTACGAGCTAAACGAAGAAGCCTATGGGTGGCTGGAACAACTCATCCACTGGGAAAAACATGAGCGTCAACAGCGCTCACTGGAACGACGGTTAACCAGCGCCAAACTCGGTCGCTTTAAATCGTTGAGTGAATTTGACTGGCAGTGGCCAGACAAGATTGATCAACCCGCCGTGCAGGCTTTAATGCAGCTGGCGTTTTTAAAAGACAAAAGCAACGTGATCCTACTGGGCAGCAACGGTGTGGGTAAATCCACGATTGCCCAAAACTTGGGCCATCAAGCGGTCATGGCAGGCCATACGGTGCTGTTTACCACCGCCTCCAACATGCTAAACGACCTGGCCGCACAAGATGGTGACAATGCACTGAGACGCCGCTTCAAACACTATGCCAGACCCAAACTCCTGGTCATTGATGAGGTTGGCTATCTCGCCTACAGCAACCGCCATGCGGATTTACTCTTCGAAATTATCAGTCGCCGTTACGAGCAAAGTTCCACCATCGTCACCACCAATCGACCGTTTAGTGAATGGAATGACGTCTTTCCCAATGCCGCCTGTGTTGTCTCACTGATAGACCGATTGGTACATCATAGTGAAGTTATTGCCATCGAAGGCAAGTCGTATCGAATGAAAGAGGCCAAAGAGCAAGCGGCAAAGCGCAACACAAAAAAACGAGGTAAAGCCAAATGAAAATACTGAGAATACCCACTTACTGGACACCGGAGGAAGCCGACTGTGTGTACCAGCTGTTGGATGAGTTAAGAGCCGCTGTCTGGCATAGCTATGGTGAAGAAATCACGGCAATGCATAAGGCCATCTGGGAAGAAGAGCAAAAGAGAAAAGACAGCGAAGGTAGTGAGTATTATGATCAGCCATTTTAAAAAATGGTGACCTTAAAACAGGGATGTTATGGGGTTAAAATCTGCGGCAAATATCTGCGGTTTTAGGGTGGCGGTAACAGTCATAAACATCAACTGATTTCAATCTAGAGCTGCCCGTGTAACCACCAAATATATATGCTTTATTGTTATAGGTAAGAACTGGAAACCAATGTTTCCCCTGATTCATAGAGTGACGTACCGACCAGCTTTCAGATACCATATTATAGGACTCAACCTCATCAAGAACGCCTCCTGAATCACGTCCACCAAACACAAATAGCTCTTGGTCAATTACAGTACAACTTAAAGCCTCTTTCGCACCAAGCATACTTGGAGCTGTAGACCACGAATTTATTGCGGAATCATATACTTGAACCGAAGAGGTATCACCGCTTCCTGCATCTCCTCCAAGAACATATATTTTATCGTCCAACACGCAGGCTGCATTATTTGCTAACACAGATGGTGCAGGCTGCCCATCTGACCAGCTATCTGTCTCTGGGTTGTATATTTCTACATAATTTTTATAGTTCCAATCTACGCCACTTCGCCAAGGTCCATCATCAACGGTGCCTTGTCCGCCAATTACATATATCAGCCCATTCACTTCTGCGCTACTAAAGATATATCTGTAGGTAGGACGAGCGGTTTTGGTTATCCAGCTGTCGTTTGTCGGATCATATTCCAGCGTATCATTTACAAAGCCTCCGTCACCATAGCCAGATATAATATAAATTTTGTCACCAATAGTATGAGCTTTCAAATTGTGTATGCCTTTTGGCATCGAAGCTCTCTGAGACCAGCTATTAGTCTGAATATTGTATGCATATACAGATTTCATATCTGAAGCTGTACCACCAAAATAATATAAAGTGCCATCATACTCTGCCGCAGCGCCACCTCTTGTTTCTAAAGGCATCTCAGCGAGCGAAATCCAAGGAGTGGCCGTTACTGTGAGACTGAATGAGGGAAGAGAAACTTCAACAATACCATCAGAAGTACTTATGCTAATATTTGAATATTCCCCTGCATCATCATTAGTAGGTTTTCCACTGACCTCGCCAGTTACTGTAGAAAAACTCATCCAGTCGGGTTTATTTAATATTGTAAATATGAGTCCATCGCCATCGATATCATTTGTGACCGGAGTAAAGCTATATTGATTATAGGCTTCTACTTCTGTTTGGGGTGTACCAGAGATTGTGGGCGTATCATTTTCGGATAAAACACTTATAGATATAGTTACTGATTCACTAGAAATTTCCTCTTGAGATAAATACAGTATTACTGCGTCCATACCACTAAAGTTTGGATCAGGTCTATAAATTATATTGGGAAACTCACCAATCAAAACACCATTATCAGGATGTTGAGTTACTACATAATTAATATTTGTATCTTTAGGGTTATTTGAGTCTACAAAAAAGGACAAATCAGTATCTTCACTAGTTTGGATGTTTAAATTATTTACAAGAAAGTTTTCTTGATATGGTGAAGTATCTTCATTGTCAGGAATGTTATCGTTATCGTCATCAGGGTCATATTCGTTAGTAATTCCGTCAAGATCCGAATCAAGAAAGAGATTAATATTAGCTGGTGTAGAAGAACTATTTGCAAGCTGCGCAATTTCATTGAGATGTTGTTGTACACTCACGGGATCAATAATAGCCATCGTTTGTTTCAGGCTATTAAAGATACTAAAATCTTCTATTTTTCCATCAGAAAAGTCATTAGCAAGCTCATTCAATACAAGAGTAAGTTCTGCATCTGGGTTAGTAGAGTTATTACTTGCCAAAATTAGACTATATTGATAAAACAATGAAGAAATTAAGGTTAGGTAGGCATTTCCTTCTTCATTATCTGCAGAGTCGTAAAGACCCAGTGACGCGAACGAATCGATTGTTGGACTAGGAGCTATTTCATCTAACAAGATTATCATTTCATCTTTAGCTGTAGAAATCGCCTCTGAGGCAGGAGTACCTTTAGATATAAGATCTAATATTCTATTACTTACCAAATGGGTTAATATATTTACATTCGCGTTTTGCTGATTTTTAGAAGATACGACGTATATTGAGCGTAGATTTAATGTTCCGGCAGAAAGCTCGCCTGTTATTTCATTACGATAATACCCGTTAGCTTTGATTTGAACCAAGGCTCCTTGCTCATAGGAAAAAGAGAAATCACCCAAGTCATTTATAGTTTGAGTAGTCATAGTAGAATCAATTGACTGCCCTGCTTCATTCAATTTTCCAACCGCTACATTGGAGCCAATTATATAAGGCCCTTTTTCAACGGCTCCATATACAGTAACGGAGTTCGATTCATTACTATTAGAGCCCCCGCTTCCACCACACCCAGATAACAAAGCAATCGCTACCCCAACAATTGGCAGATATTTATTTTCTCTCAATTTAGGCATACATTGACCATCCTTAATTTTTTTGTCTCGTTCTAGGTTTCAGTTAGGCGCATGCTGGCACGGGCATTTAACGCCCAGCTAACCGGTGAAGTGATATTGGCGACTTTACTGCGTATTTTTGCAGGAAAGGTGCCAATATTGCTGAATCCGTTTGAGCTGATTGTTAGGCTCTTTCTATTTTAAGTTGAATATATTTGCAATAAGCATAAAAACAACAGAAAAGAATATCACAACTTTAATTCTGGGAAGAATAGTCAGCTTGAAATAACCTCTATGGTCAACTGAAGGGCTACTATTTTTTATGCGCTCAATTACCTTAAGGTCATCTGGATGCGTATAAACCTCTTCAAGAGATTTGTATGTTTCAAGTTCATCACCACGAACTCTTGCACCAATTTTCTTTGATAGCTCTATCATTATTTCGATAGATGAATCAGAAGGTGAATCTTTCCATATTTCACCGTCTGAGAAAAAAAGAACAAAATCTACGTCCTCGTTTGACTCAATTTGACCTTTTCTTTGTTATAACTGAGAGCAGGAAAGTTTTGTAAAGACTCAACTAGTTCTTCCATTTCAATTGGGATATTTCTATCGCCAGCAGTTTTCAAAATTGTTACATGATAGCCCATTTTATTAGCCTAACGCTGCATTAAAGGGTGAAGTAATATTGGCGACTTTGCTGCGTGTTTTTGCAGCAAAGGTGACAATATTACGGAATCCGTTTGAATGCCTTGTTAGAAGCTCTTTTGCTCATTAAGCATTGCAAAGTACC
>JBFJZQ010000194.1:0-6445 GCA_041622015.1 Oleiphilaceae bacterium | reverse complement strand
GGTAGATAGTTCATATACATACGATATTTTTATTATTCCCGGATTCTAGAATGCCATCCTGATTACTGTCGTTTGCTCGGCGAATTTTTCCGGAGAAGCTCACGATTAATGCATTCGCATAGTTGGGATTTTGTTGGTCCGGGCAGTAAACTAAACTTCCCGCCGTACTCCCGCTTAAACCTTGGCCTGAAAATGAAATGTGTTTATGTAAGGCCGTCCAATGGATTGTCCCCTTAGTGATAAAGGATGATTGAAAATACACAACGGCTTCTTGGTTATTTACCTGTTTGTCACTATTGCTGTCTTCAAATATAAGTACTCCCTCTTGCCAGTCATCACTGCATGTGAGGCCGTTCTTGCTCGGGCAAAGTAGGGTCAGACGTTGATGGTTGATGGCATTATTCCTTGCCATTCTAAGGAGCCCGGCAAATTTCTGGATGACCGCTTTAGATTCTGCTTGAGCAGAATAGGCATAAAAACTGGGAGTGGTGAGCATGAGTAAAATAGCGACTATGGCTAAAACAATCAGCGTTTCTAACAGAGTAAAACCGCTTTGAATGTTCACGTGGCATCTGTAAAGCTTGTCCTTTAATATTTTCATTATCGATCCTTGATAATTATGTTGATGTCCTAGGGTATTTTTTAATGGAATCACATAGAATGCAAGGCTTCATGAATCGTTTCTCGAACGGTTTTCAACCAGGTTTTTTTAAAGTCAGATTTAGAAGAAAATTTAAAAAGCACAGTGGCATGAGAGTTAAGGTGATATTTTGAAAGTAATTATCGTGGGTGGCGGTGTAATGGGCATGTTGCAAGCAAGAGAGCTTGCTTTGAAAGGCATGGATGTTGTTTTACTTGAAAAAGGCATATGTGGCAGCGAAGCCAGCTGGGCGGGGGGCGGTATCGTTTCGCCACTTTATCCTTGGCGCTACTCACCCCCCGTCACCGCCTTGGCTACTTGGTCACAAGCGTATTATCCTTATTTGGTTCAATGCTTAGAAGCCGAAAGCGATATTGATCCTGAGTTAACACGACATGGTTTGTTAATGTTGAGTGTTAACGATGAGTCGGAAGCCTTGGCATGGTCAGAATCAAATACTGCGTGGTTAGAAACTATCGATGCCGAAAAAATATATCAACTTGAACCTCACCTAAGGCTAGGTCTTGCGAAAGGATTATGGATGCCACATGTGTCGAGTGTGCGAAACCCAAGGTTGTTAAAGTCCTTACGTACATGGTTAGATCGCCATCCGGGGGTTGAGATAATTGAGAGTTGTCAGGTGTCCGGGTTGAAGGAAACAGCCTCCAAAATATCCGGTATTGAAACCTGTAATCATGGAATATTGGAGGCCGATTATTATGTGCTTTGTACCGGCGCTTGGAGTACAGAGGTCTGTGGTCATGAAAATATTAAAGTTGAGCCGGTGAAAGGGCAAATGCTGGTCTTTGCGGCGACACCGGGATTGGTTAACCGTGTGGTGTTAAGCAGTGGCAAGTATGTTATTCCAAGACGAGACGGCCTGGTGGTGGCAGGGAGTACCTTGGAGTATTGCGGTTTTGATCGGATGACAAGCCAACAAGCCAAAGATGAATTAGCGGATATGGCAATTGATCTTTTCCCTGATCTTGCTTCTTGTCAAATAAGCCATCATTGGGCGGGTTTGAGGCCAGGAACCGCCGATGGCATACCTTATATCGGGCATCACCCGCAATTCGAGAATGTTTACATTAATGCCGGGCATTTTAGGAATGGTCTGGTTTTAGCGCCGGCTTCTGTTCATGTTCTGACTTCAATAATGATGGGCGAAGCATGTCAGATTGATGTTGCACCTTACGACCCACGCATCCAGAGGCAGTAAGTAACGAGCTTACAAACTCTGTTAATCCAACTCTAATTTTTTCAACTTATACCGAAGCGCACGGAAGCTAATTCCTAGGCGCTTGGCTGCGGCTGTTCTGTTCCATTTTGTTTCAAGTAATGCTTGTTCAATTTCTTTACGTTCAATAATTTCAAGATACTCATCTAATGACTGGTCAGGGAGACGGGCTCCAATTGTGCTTCTGTGCATCTGGGTATTTTGCAGGGCCGAAGGCGACTCATTGCTGGCAAGCAATTCTGAATTAATATTTTCAGCGCTGGGTGTTACTTGGTTTGTATTTGAGGGAATCTCGGTAACGAGCTGAAAGGTTGGTGTGGGCTTTTCTTGCATTGCAGAGTTAAATTGTAAGTCTTTGATACAAATAGTATTGTCGTCGCATAAGGTAAATGCACGCTCAATGGTGTTTTGCAGTTCACGCACATTACCTGGAAAGTTATATTCTTCTAGTGCTTGTAAGGCCCGAGGGTCAAAGTCAGCTTTTGTGGCGTTGTTCTGTATAGCGATCTTGCCTAAAAAGTGGCGGGCTAATAATGGAATATCGGATTTTCTTTCTCGTAAAGGCGGAACATCCAGTTTGATGACATTGATACGATAAAATAAGTCTTCTCTAAATTGTCCTTGCTGCACTAATTTAGACAAGTCTTTGTGAGTGGCGCTTAATAAACGAATATCGACTTTCACTTCCTGCTGTTCACCGACAGGTCGTATACTTTTTTCTTGAATCGCCCTGAGGAGTTTTACTTGCATTGCCAAGGGCAGGTCAGCGACTTCATCTAAAAATAAAGTGCCCCCTTCTGCTGCTCTGAATAAGCCTAACTTATCTTCAATCGCCCCGCTGAAGCTGCCTTTCTTATGACCAAAAAATTCACTTTCAACCAGCTCGCTCGGTATGGCACCGCAGTTTACAGCAATGAATTGACCTGACTTGGAACGATGACTTTGTTCATGTATCAGACGAGCGACTAATTCCTTTCCACTACCCGACTCACCCGAAATATAGATAGGTGCCTGGCTGCGAGCAAGCTTAGTAATTTGAGCATTTAAGGTTTGTATGATCTGGGTTTGCCCAAGGATTTTTTGAGCGGAGTTGCCTGAACGCTCCGAATTGGAAGGTTTGCTTTCAGATAGGTTTAACGCCGCCGTGACTAAATTTCTTAGTTGTTTAAGATCGACAGGTTTTGAAATAAAGTCGAAGGCACCTGCTTTAAGGGCGCTAATGGCGGTTTCAACATTGCCATAGGCGGTAATCATTGCCACGGGTAAATCTGGGTAATGTTCTTGAATATGGCTTACCAGGTCAATGCCATTGCCATCGGGGAGATTCATGTCAGTTAAGCAAATATCAAATTCCTGTTCAGATAAGGCTAAGTGCGCATCCGCTACTGATTTTGCGCTCAACGTATCTATGCCCATCCTGATCAGGGTGATTTCGAGTAACTCTCGAATATCGGGTTCATCATCAATAATCAGTGCATGCGGGCGGTTCATAAGGTGTTCCGTATTCTAAATATAGCTATTTTGGATATAAAGTTTATGAATATCATAAACTTAAATGATGCGCTTGTTATGTGCAAACATTACTCTAAAACAGGCACCAAATTTATGCTCAGCACTAAGTTTTATAATGTCAGGGTGATGGGTAGACGGGGGTGTTTGCCATTCTGCATAGTTTACACTAGGGTCCAAAAAGTCTAATTGCGCCTGATTCGCCTCACATATTTCTCTCGATAAGTATAAGCCAAGACCCGTGCCTTGAGACTCGGTGGTGAAAAAAGGCTCAAATAGGTGTTCTATATTCTCTGGACCGATGCCTTCTCCTTGATCTATCACATCAATAAATACCTGGTTATGATCTTTTGTTTCGCCGATGTAAATAAAAACAGATGATTCCTGAAGCAGTTTATCGCCGTGATGGAAGGCATTATCAATGAGATTGACGAGCACTTGCTCCATCTGATTCGGGTCAAATCGGGCTGATAAATCGTTAGTGCTGGCTAAGATAAAAGTTCTTTGAGCTTTAGGGGATGGGTGTTGTTGCACTTCAAAGTCTTGAACGATCTTTTCTAACCAAGGAGAGAGAAGGTTGTTGTCTATTGTGGGTTCAGAACGACGGCTGAGTTGTAAGGTGTTTTCAATTATCTGGTTCACTCGCTGGGAATGACGATGGATGATATCGGTCATTTTCAGATCAGCAAAATCAAGATTTTCTGACTCAGCAAGTAATTGTGTGGCATGACTTATCGCACCCAGGGGGTTTCTAACTTCATGCGCGATACTCGCCGTTAAACGGCCCAGCGAGGCGAGTTTTAGTTGTTGTGCCTGTTGAGCCATTTTACGGGTGTCTTCAATAAATATAAGCACGTCTGAACTGACATTTGTTTGTAATTGAGAAAAATTAGCCTGAACAATAGGAAGGTTGCTATTCACCTTAAACGGTGTTGTTCGGTTGAGCGGCTGATCTTGCCATTGTGTGAAACGTTGTGCTAATTCTGTGGGAAGCTTTTGGTTAAACTCAAGATTCAACAGGTCTTTACAGGCTTCGTTGATCAGTTTGATGGTTTGATCCTGATTACACACGATAATGCCTGTGCGCATATTTTGAATAATTTGATGGTTTAATTTTTCGAGCTCGATTAAATCTTGCTTTTGTTTTTTCAGTAAAGATTCATTTTCCGTAAGACGGATAGATAAATGTTGAAGAATGTAGGCACTCGCAAAATACATCATGCCGACAATACCGCTTTGAGCAATATCGTCCTCTTGGCTTAAACCACTTAAAAAGCGCTCTATCTCAACAAATAAACTCAGTATGGCGGCAATAGCGGCGAAGGACAAACCGATGCGTCCGCGGATAATGATATTGCCGGCAGCGACACTGATGATCACCAAGTTGCCAAGTCCACTGGCTATACCTGTGCCATAAAAGAAAATGCCATGTAAAAATATAATATCGATGATCAGTAATGAAAAAATTTGTTTAGGGCTGACTTTAATATAGAAGCGATATAAGAACAGGCTAAGCAGATTAATGACTAAATATGTGAGTGTCAGCGCCTCGAAGTATTCAAGAGAGCGGAACTGTTTAAGATAAGAATGCCCCGATAAGGCAAGTAAGTATAACAGCGCTCCGAGAACCACCTTGTATGCGTTGTAATAATTAAAGAGTGACTTACTATTTGGTGAGGTTTCCATAATTTACAGGTGTGTTTAGACTGGCGTTTGCCAAATGCAAACCTGGTTACGGCCATTGTTTTTGGCTACATAAAGCGCTTCATCGGCATGATTAACCAGCATATCGGTATCATTTATTTGTGTTTGGGTAAGGCTGGATACACCAAAGCTGGCGGTGAATTGAATTTGCTGGTTTTTTGCATCAATAGCGGTCGCTCTTAGAGAATGACATAACGCTTCTGCTAGACGACTAGCTTCCTGAAGTGGTGTATCGACCAATAAAATGATGAACTCTTCACCGCCAAATCGGGCAATAATATCGCCTGAACGTGTAATGGTATTTTTAAGAATCAACGCCACATGTCTTAGGCAATCATCTCCTGCTTTATGGCCATAGGTGTCGTTTATCGCCTTAAAGTGGTCAATGTCACATAAAATAATAGAAAGCTCTCTGCGGTGACGGGTGGCTCTTTTATATTCGATGGTTAAGCGGTTTTCGAAGTGGCCGCGATTAAACAGTGTGGTTAATGAGTCAGTGATCGATGCCAGTTCTAAACGGCTGTTCGCATGTTCCAGCTCATCTAAAGCTTGCTGCATGGTTCGTGTTCGTTCTTCCACTTTCACTTCAAGTTGATTGTTGGCATCTGTCTGGGCTTTTAGGAGTTCTTCTTGTGATTGTCTGGCTAATTTCTCGCTCGAAAGAGCTTCATTTTGGGCATTTAAACGCATTTCTTTTTCATGATTAATTCTGTTTGCTAATGCAAGCGAGAGCAGAGACACTAATGAAATAACACCAATTTGTCCGGCATTATTGGTCCAGAAATTGGAAGTAACCAAGCCAAATTTCACAAGAAGTAAACAGCCTATTCCTATAAAGGTCGCTGTCCAAGCCAGGCAATAATATCGGGCTGCCTGGTAACCATTAAATAGCGAGACATAGCCTAAGACCAGAGAAAGCAAACACGTAAAAATAGTCATGGCGCTGGCCGCTCTTATTGTAAAACTATAGGGAACTATAAAAGTTGAAATAAGCAATAGCCCTGCAAGCACAGCCATGCCGAGCATAAATTGATGAATCCGCGGATACCGGGTTTTTAACTCCAGAAATTTTATAACCATCATCAAGACACTTAAATTGCTCAGCGCAATAAATGTTGAAATAATATAGCTATTGAAATGAATTTGGTTTGACCAGAGGTAGGCAAAACCATAACCTCTCAAGCTGACTTGAAAAAATAAAAAACCAAAGGCAAAAAAGACATAGTAGAGGTAGCTACTATCTTTTATGGATAAAAATAGTAAGAAGTTATAAATCACCATGATGCCGATCATTCCCATCCAAATGCCCTGGATCAGGTTATTATTCGATGAGCTATGGGCATGCGCTTCTGGTG
>JBFJZQ010000193.1:0-6470 GCA_041622015.1 Oleiphilaceae bacterium | reverse complement strand
TTCGCTTGTGATTGGTCGATATCTTTAAATTCGCATTTAAGGTTGGGATGGATTAAACAAAATGGCCGTAAGCCTTTTTTAATAATGTACTGTTTTGCGGCTGAAGGGGCGGTGATTAATTCGGAGTGTGAAAGCTGAAAACCGAGGGTTCGTAACTTAAGCAGAATCTGATCACTACTCTGGCTTGCGGTATTGGTGACAAAACGCAAGGGTAGTTGCATTTTTCGAAGCCCAATAATGGCTTCAGGCGCACCAGGAATGATGTGTTCGCCGTCGTAAAGCACACCGCTAATATCTAAAAAGACGGCTTTGGTCTGTTTGTTCATAGCTTGCTCCTTATACAGATTGGTCGAGGCGTATCGTCTAGCCTGTATACTGTTTAGTCTATGACCAAGTCAGCGTGTATGCCAATTAGTTTTTAAAAACAGTCAAACGCAGCATTAATGTGCCGTAAAAGCTTTGCTATTTATTGCTAATTTCACTGACGAAGATGAAAGAGCTCTACTACACTGATAAGCATGTTTTTTTAAAGAAGTAGAAACTGTGTCTTTTATTAATCTCTCGTGGCGTTTTCTGCCACTTATAATTGTTGTGCTTGCTTTTGCATTAGCAAGATTGGATGCCTTGAACTTTATCGATATTGATACGCTGAGGATCCTGCCTTATCTATTAGCCTGTGTGTTGATTGGCTTTGCTGCAATGTTTAATCGAAGCCGTTTTATGGCACCGATTCTGATCGCCCTTTTCGCTTATCATTTTATAAGAGAAAGGCTGCAAGTACCGCTTTCACAAAATACGGTGATGGGCATGTTTACAGGGCTGAATTTAGTCTTCTGTTTTCAGTTGGTTATGAGTGCTTTGTTGCCTGAAAAAGGCATGTTCAATCGACATGGTTATGTCTTTTTTTCATTTCTTCTGTTAACCAGTTGTGTACTCTGGTTTTACGGTTCTTCAACGCTTTGGGTGCATTATCTGAAGGGGCTTGAAAGTCATCAAGTGACCTACTTTGAAAAACAATTTTGGATTACCCAAGCGCTGCTAATTCTTCATGGGCTTACTGCATGCTTGCTGCTTGTGATGTCTGTGCTCAGAAGAACAGCGGCAGATTTTGCATTGCTGCTTACGTGGTTTTCGGGCTTATTGGTGTTCTCAGACTTTTCATTATTAGAGGTGTCTTCGATCTGCTTTGCAGCCTTATTTTTAGGTTTGTTTATTTTATATCAGCAAAGTAATTACCAAGTGACTTATAAAGATGCCTTGACGGGAATCTCCGGTAGGCGAGCCTTAGACGATTATCTTTCTACCTTGGGTCGGCATTATGCCATTGCCATGTTGGATGTGGATCATTTTAAAAAGTTTAATGATACCTATGGCCACGATGTCGGTGATCAAGTCTTAAAAATGGTGGCAGCCAAAGTGGCTCAGGTTCAAGGTGGCGGTAAAGCTTTTCGTTATGGTGGGGAAGAGTTTACTATCGTCTTTAATCGTAAAACGGCCGATGATGCTTTTGTGTTTTTGGAAGCGGTAAGGGTGTCAATTCAGAAATACGAAATGGTTCTTAGGGGGGATGACCGCGCTAATAATCAAAAAACCGGTAAGGAAGCACGTGGTAAAACCAAGCCAGTGAAAGCGAAAACAGTCTCGGTAACCATTAGTATTGGAATCGCAAATAGTACCCAGGGAATGTCACCTAAAGATATTATTAAAGATGCGGATCAATTGTTATATAAGGCTAAAGAGTCAGGGAGAAACTGCACGGTTAGAGCGTGAACTCCAACGTTTAATTAAACCCAGATTAGAGGGGTACATAGCAAAACATATCCAATACTTTATAGGGTGTGCTTGCGCACCATAGGCTTGGTGCCATACGCTTTCGGTGCGCAAGTGCACCCTATAAATTGAACTAACTTGTTTTAAGTAAGCGCCACTCAACCCTTACTCTTGTTTTTTACTTCCCAGAAGAAGGCCTTTCGACGACTTTACGCTTACCTTTAGCACAATCCGCTAGCTTTTTAAGGCCGTCAGCATCAAAGGCATCCACCCGTAAAACATCATAGAGTGCTGTAAGCGCTTCAAGCAATTTTTCAGACTCACCTTCGGTGATGATCTTCTGCTCGCATGCCCAGTCAACTAGCTCTTTACGTTCATGGCCCATTAAGAGCGCAATACCATCTAAATCATCCGGATTACGTTTGCCGATCGCTTTATGAAGGCGCTCACGCATCTCTTTGGTTTCATTTGCCAGGCGATAGGCATTGAGCACTCTACCCAAAGAATCATCCGACTTAGGATTAATGTAGCACCCTCGGCTGATACGCTCGCGCAGAGGCGTATCATTGACAATGCTCATTGCGACTTCGGTACCTAATGTATCATCAGGCCCATTTAAACCCGTTGCGCCCAATGGGAATACCAATATTCTCAAAGGCCAACGTAATGCTGGGACAGGGAAGTTAATAATCAGCTCACGCAGTGCTTTCTGAAGGTCTCGTAGGCAGGTTTGTAAACACCATTCAACCAAAGGACGTTGGTCTTCGGCATAATTCTCTTCATGCCAGAACTTAATAACAGCTGATGCGTAGTAGAGGTGAGTCAAACAATCAGCCATACGGCCAGACAGTCGTTGACGGGCTTTTAGACCGCCACCTATAGACAACAGCGTAACATCGGTCATTAAGGCATAAGCGGCAGAGAATCGTCCGAGTTGCTTGTAATATTTACCAATATTGCCCTTTTTAGGCGCAGATTCGAGACAGCCATTTGATAAGCCTAAGACAAAGGCTCTTAGGGCATTGCGGCTAGTGTGCGCAATATGACGGTAAAATACCTCGTCAAACTTTTTAACGGCAGCGTCTTTATCTTCTATCCCTGCAGCTTCAATTTCTTCCACAATAAAAGGGTGACAGCGGATAGCGCCTTGACCGAAGACCATTAAGCTGCGTGTCAGTATATTTGCTCCTTCGACCGTGATCCCAATCGGTACGGCTTGATAAGCACGTGCAATGAAATTTCGCGGCCCGGTTATAACACCTCTTCCGGCAACAACATCCATTGCATGGTTAATCACGTGACGCATTAAATCGGTGTTGCGGTATTTCAATAAAGCAGAGGGCACAGCCGGACGGACACCTCGATCAAGCATGCCGGAGGTGAGTAAGCGTGCTGCATCCATCATATAGGTATAGCCGGCCATGGGTTCCAAGGCTTCTTGAACGCCCTCGAACTGGCTAATGGTACGGCCAAATTGTTCTCGGGTTAAGGCATAGGAACCTGTCGCAAGACAGGCTGCTTTACCTGCGCCGGTACCGAGTGCGGGTAAGGAAATGGACCGACCGATAGACAAGCATTCTAAGAGCATAGTCCAGCCTTTACCAAGCATGTCTTGTCCACCAATGACCTGCTCCATAGGAATAAACACTTCTTTACCCCAAGTTGGGCCATTCATAAACACCGTGTTCATCGGCAAGTGACGGGTACCGCTGTTAACGCCTTCAGTATCACTGGGTATGAGTACGCAAGTGACACCAATGTCAGCATCCTCACCTAATAGTTTTTCCGGGTCATACACTTTAATGGCTAAACCAATCAAGGTTGCTACGGGCGCAAGCGTGATGTAACGTTTGTTCCACGTGACTTTCAAACCTAAGACTTCTTTGCCTTTCCACTTGCCTTTACAGACAATACCTTTGTCAGGAATGGCGCCAGCATCAGAACCTGCAACGGGTGAGGTGAGTGCAAAGCAGGGGGTTTCTTCACCTTTGGCCAGGCGCGGAAGATAATAGTCTTGTTGTTCCTGAGTGCCGTACTCCATGAGTAATTCACCCGGGCCAAGGGAATTGGGGACCATGACTGTCACTGCCGCGGATACACTGCGGGTGGAGATTTTCATCACAATTTCTGAATGTGCAGAATGGGAAAATCCTTTGCCGCCCTTTTCAGCCGGGATCATTAAACCAAAGAAACCGTTTTCTCGGATAAATGCCCAAACCTCTTCAGGTAAATCGTAGTGTTCATGAGTGATTTTCCAATCATCTAACATCGAACATAATTGCTCTACCGGGCCGTCAATAAATGCAAGTTCTTCTTCGGATAGCTTTGCGGGCGCATCTGTTAGCAATTTATTCCAGTCGGGTCTACCGGAAAATAACTCGCCATCCCAATCGACACTGCCTGATTTTAAGGCTTCAGATTCAGTGTCGGATAAAGTGGGCAAGCGACCGCGAACCCAGTTAAGTAGCGGCGTACTGAGTGAATTTTTTCGAAAGTGACTGGGGAAAATTAAAACGTAGGCAGTCCCTAGAAGTAGTCCACCTAAAACAATGCTAAAAAACGACCAGCTATCGAGATACATGCCGGTTAGGGTTGCCAAGGCTAACAGGCTGGCTGTTAGGGTGGTGCTAGTATTAATATAAATCAGCACCATAGCAGTGATGAAAAAGAATAAAACGCTCATTCAGAAATCTCCTTGTCTTGAAAAAAACATGACCTTATGCGCAGATGTTTGAGTATAAAACATGCATTACTCACTCACGCCCCACTATCTATCAACTAAGAAAGGCTTGCAAGATCCTTTGAAAAAGAAAAAGGTTCTTAACTGCAGTGTATGTGTCTAAAATCTAAATTACCTATTGGATAAGTCACTAAGTAAATAACTAAGAATATGTCTATAGAAATTATTCCCTTTGAGCGATTATTTATAACCTTCATTCCCATGGCATTGGTCATTATGTTAATGCGTTCTTGGGGGCTGAATTACCTTAAAGCCTGTTATGCTATTGCAAGAATGTTATTGCAGTTAATGCTCATTGGTTATGCCTTGATCATGATCTTCGAGTCGGAAAGTAGCTTGATGACGTTTTTGGTTCTTTGTTTAATGTTGTTGGCATCAAGTTGGATTTCTTTAAATACGCTTTCCCGTTCGAAACAAGACTCAAGAAAAAGCAAACTGCGTTTATTTCTGATTGCGATTGCCTCGGTCTTTTTGGGTGGTGGTATGATCTTGCTTATTGTGACCCAGTGGGTACTGACGTTAGATCCTTGGTTTTTGCCAAGATATACCGTTCCTTTAGCGGGCATGATCTTTGCGACCACGATGACAAGTATTAGCTTGGCCGGTGAACGCTTACAGTCTGAGTTAGCACAAAATAAATCCTATGAAAGCGCCAGGAAGGTGGCATTTAATACCTCCATGATACCCAATATAAATGCAATGTTTGCGGTCGGTTTGGTATCTTTACCCGGGATGATGACCGGGCAGATTTTATCGGGCGTTTCCCCCTTTATCGCAGCGCGATATCAAATCATGGTGATGGGTATGCTATTTTCTGCCGCGGGTATTTCTGCTTTTGTTTTTTTAGTATTAGCCAAATCAGAGCTTGGAACTGTTCAAGGTAATGCGTGAGGTAGGCGGTGTCTGAAACTGGATAGGTCTGAAACAGGATAGGTCTGAAACAGGATAGGTCTGAAACAGGATAGGTCTGAAGTAGGATAGGTCTGAAGTGTATGTGTTTGAAATATATGTACTTGAAGGGGGGGAAGCCAAGCCTTCAAGTACATTATTTATGCTACAAAAATAAAGCGCCACCAATTAAGGCTGTTAGGGTGGTAGCGATAGATATAGCCATGACAGTGACAAATGCCTGGTGCGACTTTTTATAATCATTCGATCTTTTATAGTCATGCTTAACGACAAGCTGCTCATATATGAACGAGTCTCTTAGCTTCGGCTTGTTTTCTACTAAGATGCAGTCTTCCT
This sequence comes from Oleiphilaceae bacterium, assembly GCA_041622015.1. Lineage (GTDB taxonomy): Bacteria > Pseudomonadota > Gammaproteobacteria > Pseudomonadales > Oleiphilaceae > PZPK01. Next base: position 715 of record JBFJZQ010000193.1, on the reverse strand, counting down.
CGTCATCAAAATGTTGGTTTGATGCAGTGGAATCAGTCATGACTAACTGCAAGCTCTGCTTACTGACTACTTTTGGCGCTTTTAGCGGAATACCGTTAACTCGGGTTTCGAATTTTGATGTTTTATTCGTTTCGTCTTCACATTCTTGCAGCAGTTTCAGCGCCCAGCTTTCATCTTCTTGATGCTTTAATTTTGAAGTATAAGCGGAGTCGTAAGTGCTATTGAATTGAGCGTAAAGATCGGTTGTTTCTTGAAGCGTCAAGGTTTTTTCTTGGGCCTTCTGAGAGACCATGCTTAAAATACGCGCTCTTTCTTCTACTACTTCTTGTTGATTATTGATCGTTTTACTGGATTTATATTCATCTAAAAGTACGACTGACATGATTCCTTCCTGAATTATTGCTTCTTTAGTCTCTTCTTTATCAATAACAAAGAGATAGACAAAAGCGTTCCTAATTAAGTTTCAATTTGTGATTAAAACAGGTTTCTTGAATCGATATTAGCGAAGGGATAGCAAGGGAAAAAGCAATATCAAGGCTTTCTCACTTTTACATTCTTATAAGTAATCTACTAAAGGCTAGTAATTATTAAAAGAACGACTAAACACTCCATGTTTATTGTTTTAGCTCGATTGTCAGGTGATTCCTGAAGTGCGCAATAATAGGTATTTCGCGACATAAGGTCAATATATTAAAAATAGCTTCTCTATCTGCTT
>JBFJZQ010000192.1:0-6491 GCA_041622015.1 Oleiphilaceae bacterium | reverse complement strand
TCGGAGTATTTGTGCACTCTCAAGAAACTAATCCGCTCAAACCAATTAAAGCCATAATATTTGACTTAGATGGAACATTAGTTCGCTCTAAACTCGATTTTAATCAGATTCGAAATGATATTAATTGTCCCTGTGGGCTGGATGTATTGTCTTATATAGAGTCGCTATGCGAAACAGAAAAACGAGAGGCAGAAAAGGTAGTTAGGCAGTATGAACTAGAAGATGCTCATTCAACTGAGCTAATGGCTGGAGCAAATGAATTGTTGAATCGTTTAGATCATTTAGGTTTAAAGCTTGCAATAGTGACCCGAAACTCTCATGAAGCGACTCGGATTAAAATTCAAAAATGTGGTATCCGTATTGAGCAGGTGATAACCAGAGAAGATGGGCCGGCTAAACCTCAGCCACACGGTTTACTACATTTTAGTAAAAAATGGAATGTATCCCCAGAGGAGTGCGTTTATGTGGGAGATTATATATATGATCTTCAAGCTGCTAATAATGCAAATATGCATGCTTGTCTATATATCGACATCGACGCAGCCAATAGTTATCCAGAATACTCAAATATGGCGGACTTTATTTGTCACGACTTTAAAGTGTTTGAGCAAGTGCTAGGTCATTACTTGCAAGGCAGAATATAGGGTCTTTTGTGCGCGATAATAAGTGATAGTGTCAGGCCTGTTTACATATATCCCTTTGAGACCGGAGGTTGTTTATTTTAAGTAATTGAAATATAACGTTTAGGTTTTATATGGCTTGTATATTGCCTTTTTAAGCGAATAGAAAATACTATCAAGACCTTATAAGAGAAATCCATATGAAATCCACATTTTTGAAGTTATGCTTATTAACCGCGCTTTGTTTGGGTATAAGTAGTCATGCCTTAAGTATTACAGCGGTGACGCCTGTCTGCCAAGATATCAATAAGAACTATATGACCATTGATAGTTCTTGGGCAAATAGCTGTCTTGCTTCTGGTACGGGTAACATTAATGGCTCAGATACTGATCTTTTTGCAAATGGCACAGCATGGAAGTTTATTGAAAAAGCAGATGGGCCGAATACCAGTACACCATTATTTGACCTATCCTTCACTCCAGGTGTTGGTGACTCAACATCCGTTACAGGTGCTTGGGAGCTGTCCTCATCGTTTTGGGATGTATACAGTACTGCTGCCTTAGGTTTTAAGTTTGGTACCGGTAACACGCCTGATGAATGGTTTGTGTTGGATATCATTAACGGCGAAACATCTGGGGACTGGACATTTTATAGTGTCTTAATGAACGGTAATGGGCAAGGTGGCTTATCACACGTAAACCTATATTCATCTAGTTTAGTTCAAGTTGCTGAACCCGCTTCATTTGCTTTGTTAGGTCTTGGTCTGATCGGTTTAGCGTGTGCAAGGCGTCGTTCAGTTAAGTAAATGTGTTGATTTTGCAAAGCGCATTATGCAACTAAAAAGCACCTTCGGGTGCTTTTTAGTTGCAAGAAATGAAATGATTACGAAATATCTAATGTTTTGAGCTTAGAGATGTTGAGTCATTAATTATTGATCTGGTGTTTAGTCTATTTCCTGTGGTTTTCATTAGTCATCTGTTTAAGTTGATACTCAGTTACTTTACTTTTGATGAGAAGTTATCTGCCTTGAATTTTTGCACAATATTATAGATTTGACCGGTCTGATACATCCACTGTAACTCCTGATTCATTTTATAAATGATATCCTGATCTAAGCTTGGGTGGCAGCCGATGGCTTTCAAGGTGGTAAAAAAGTCGAGTCTGGAGTCTGAAATTTCTATGTTTTTTGCTTTGGCAATATAAATAGCCGTTAAAATTTCGCTCGCCCATAAGTCTATTCTATCAGCGGCTAGCTTATGAATATTGGCTTCATTTTGAGTGGCGAAGTCTACCAAGTAGCCAAAGCTCTTTAGGTAATCACCAATCCCGCTTCCTAGGTAACTGCCTAGTCTATAAGGGCGGGCATCATCCAGTGCTTCAATTAAAATAGGCGTATGCTTCTCCATTTGAAAAAGGCCATGCTTAGTTACTATTATCGGGCTCACCCACGAAAATAAAACTTCTCTTTCCTGGCTTTTTTCAATGGGTAATATGCAGGTGTTGGGTGTGGCTTGTACGAATAATTCTGCTCTTTTGGGTGGCATCATCATGATGCTGTATTTGATGCCAATATTATCCATTAGGCTTTTCAAAATTATTTGAACCAAACCCTGTTTTTTCGACTCTGAAGGGTCAAATATATAAGGGGGGTCGTAAAAAGTAACAAATTTTATAGTGCCTTCATCAAGTTTCTCAGCTGCGAATAAATCACAAGATAGGCTCAAGATGCCTATCAAAATAATACTGACAAGTGGCAACTTAATTCCAAACATTCATGGCATCCTTATAGAAGAGGGTCTTTCCTTTGGGCTTCTCATCTATTTTGGTTTTAGGCGCTCCTGCTTTATTTAACCAAATTAAAGGATCAATTTTAGGGTTCAATTTAGGTGAACATGAATTTCTCTGCTGTTTCCCAATGAGTAATAAATCCTGATCAAATGCTTCGGCCATATTCGACATCGCTTGTTGCACGCTTAATTCGCCAGTCACAGCCAAGCCTGTATACTTCCACCAATGATGAGATAAGCGCGTATAATCGGGGACATTTGTCCCAGTTGGCGTCCAATGATACTTGCCTTCACTGCGATAAAACTCAACCAAACCGCCTAAATAGGGGGCGCGTTTTGTCATTTCTTCTGAATTGATATCGCTGTGTCTGATAGGGGTTAAACCCACAAGCGTTTTCTTCAATGAAACTGTTTTGGATGTGACAAATTGGGCATATAGCCACGCTGCTTTCATTTGGTTCATCGGTGTGCTTTTCAAGAAAGTCCAAGAACCGGCATCCTGATAGCCCAATTTCATTCCAGGTTCCCAATAGGCTCCTTTTGGTGAAGGCGCCATGCGCCATTTTGGCCGACCATCCGGATACAAAAGTGCTGGGTTCTCTTTTGTCAGTTCTGCTGTAAAGGCACTGTACCACCAAATTTGTTGTGCGATATTTCCTTTTGAAAGCCATTTACCTGCTTCGGTAAAGTTCAAGGTTTTAGCTTCGGGTGGGGCGTATTTATGTAGCCATTCAACATATTTTGACACGGAATAAATTGCAGCAGGGCTATCCAGAGCGCCGCCACGCGCAACGCTTGCACCGACAGGCCGACAGCCTTCAACACGAATACCCCATTCGTCGACAGGTAAGCCATTAGGTAAGCCTTTATCACCTGTTCCACCAAGAGAGAGCCATGCATCGGAAATTCTCCAGCCTAAGGATGGGTCGCGTTTGCCGTAATCCATATGACCCCATACTTGTTGGCCATCAATTTGTTTTATATGAACACTAAAAAATTCTGCGATATCTTCATAAGCTGACCAGTTTTGAGGAACGCCGAGAGGGTAGCCGTAAATTTCTAAAAACCGCTGTTTGAAATCTTCGCGGGCAAACCAGTCTGCTCTGTACCAATACAAATTTGCAAATTGTTGATCAGGCAGTTGGTAAAGGTGACCGTCAGGGCCGGTTGTAAAATCAAGACCAATGAAATCATTAAGATCTAAGGTGGGCAGAGTAACGTCTTTCCCACCATTGTTGATGAACTCATCTAATCTAACGGTTTCTGATGAACGAAAGTGGTAGCCAATTAAATCACTATCATTGATATAGGCGTCGTAAAGATTTTCACCCGTAAATATTTGTGCCTGAAGTTTTTTGATAACATCGTCTTCCCCCGTAATTTCATGCACAACATGAATACCAGTGATTTCGTAAAAAGCTTTGGCTAAGACGTTTGATTCGTAGTGGTGTGTATCGATGCGCTCTGACACCACTCTGACCGTAACATCTTGAAAGGTTTTGCCTGCCTCACGAAACCATTGCAGTTCTTGTCGTTGCTGTTCCAAGGTTAAAGTGGAGGGTTGAAACTCATTCAATAACAAGGTATCAATGGTTTTTTGCTTGTACTCATATTGATAGGTGTGTTGAGAAAGACAAGTGCTAGTAAAAACAGAGCCAATGCAGAGGGAAGCCAATTGTGTATAGCAAATAAATGATCGCATAACATCCTTCTTACAAGCAGCCTATGAATAATTTTACGGTTTAATGTTTAGTATAGTTCAATGTTTTATTTCTGGATGATTAAGCCTATATTGCTTGTTAGTTGTTTTAATTGACCAATTGAAGTACTAACTGATTAAGCGTACTAGCTGATGAATAGTTGAATCTGAAAGGAATAACATGACAAAGCTAATACTAACTAGTTTTATTGTCTTGGGGCTGACGGCCTGCGATAAAATTAACAATGCAACGAGAACCATGGATACCATGTTAGGCGGAGATTATGATGTGTATGTCCAAGGGTTTGATGAACCTTTCAAAGTAAAAAATGATAAGGTTACCTCGGTGCCTGAAAAAGGCTACTATGTTTTTTATCCTCTCGTGAATGGAAAAGAAGTCTTGGTGCAGTCACCCATCCAATTGACCACCATAATAAAAGTCGACTGAATCAGACGTAAAACTGTCAACAATCTTTACACTATCATAATTTTGTTGGCGTCTTTAGAAAGACAAGCCATTGTTATTGGCGTGTTTAGCAATCTTGTCATGAAGTTTGCTTGAATGTTCTTGTTTAAGGTAGTCGTCATTCTTTATCAGAGTCATTGCAAAGAATGGCAATTATTAAAATAATACACACCCCCTTAATACCGAATAAACATAACAATTAATTTAGTATCTTGTTTCTTTAATCGCGTCCATGTGGTTTTGACCTGATAACTATGAAATAGGTGAACTTATGAAATTGCACTTATCTATGAATTCTCTCAAATCGAAAGAGTTTCGCTTGTTCTTTCAATCCGGGTTCAGTATTGCTTTGTTGATGAGTCTCGCATCTTGTAGTGTGTTTAAATCGAATGATTACGCCGTGAAAGATAGTTTGTATGTTTGGTCAGATTCTTTTGACGAGACAGCCGAAGTAAGTGAAGCGGAAAGTGAAAATCAGACGATTCATTCTCAAGAAGATAGTATTGTTAAAAACGATGTTGAACTGATTTTTGATGATATGGTGACTAACCAGATAGCTGAAATAGACTTAAAGCTAGCAGAGATAAACTTAAAGCTAGCAGAGATAGACTCAAAAACTGTGCCTTTAAAGAACACTGTCACACAAACTAGCCCAGTTGCAACAGTTACCTCAGTTGCAGCAGCTGCCTCAGAGGCAACACCTAATTTAGTTACGACAGCTCATCTAACTCCAGCTCCAGCTTTAACTACAACTCCAGCTTTAACTACTGCTCTGAAGAATGAAAAACGTCTTCAACAACCAGAAATCGTGCTTACCAAGGTACCGATAAAACAAAATACCCCGCCTGAAGCTGAAACAACCTTAGTTGCTCAGAATAGTCAGGAAGAAATTCAAACGGTTGAAGATATTAATCGTGTCACCAAAGAAGCACCTACGGCCGCAGGTATTCCTATAGATAAGGTATTATCAAACGTAAAAACTGAAGTGGCTGTTATTGAAGTGCCAAAGGAAATATTACGTTCAGCGGTGCCAGCGGCTTACCCATCTGGTTTGAATGAATACGGAATGTGGCAAGTGGCCAAGAGTAAAGATAGCCTTTACCAAGAAGTGTGTTCTCTCTACTCGGCGACGATGCAGCTTGAAGTCGAAAATTATTACACCCAAGTCTGGTTGAAGGTGGTCGGTAATAACTTATTAGTGAATTCTACAACGAATATCGATATTGCAAAGCCGAGTGTGGGTATCCAATTTGATAATAACGCTTTACAGGCTTTTAATAAGAACCATTTTCAAACCAGTGCTGTCTGGTCTGGTGATTTGGAGACGGCTCTAAAAAATAATAAACAATTAAGTATCAGCCTAAGTGGAAACGAACTCGGCAGGCGCACCCAAGAAGTATCGATAGGCTTAAACGATTTAAAGAAAGCCTATTCAGAGTATCGAAAGTGTAACCAAGGTACTCAGATTGGTTCGCTTTAAGGCATAAGTAAAATTTGGGTGTTTAAAGGTCGTTATTTTGGAAGCAAATTAACGACCTTTTTTATGGGTATCTAAGAAAAGCAGAAACTCGATGGGAAAGGTTTTATTATAAAATCAGTGGCAAATCATCCAAGGACGCTGAGACGGAAAAATTTTGCTGCCATCTGCTAAATTCTATGAATCACACACATAAGCTCTTGCTCACAAGAGTTGTATATATTTTTTAAAAGATAAATTCATTTATTCTTTTCGTTTTTTGGGGTTTATGACTTTTCTATAAGTTTCGTTGAAGTTTAATTCTTGACGGCTATCCATGTTTTAAAGTTTCTTTATAAAAGTCGATAAGTAAACGATTAATTTGAGGTGTATATCTTAATTTTGTAAACATTAGTAAGCGCAGAACCAAACTCACCCAACTTATATTCAAGAATGTGACAG
>JBFJZQ010000191.1:0-6550 GCA_041622015.1 Oleiphilaceae bacterium | reverse complement strand
TAATAAAAGAGATAAGCTGTTTTTAGCTGTTTTAAATTAACCTTGTTGGCGCAACAATTACGCCGTTATTATCTGCATAAACATACTGGCCCGGCATAAAAGTGATGCCACCGAAAGTCACTGGTATATTCAAATCACCAATTCCTCGTTTTTCAGTCTTTCTAGGGTTGGTTGTAATAGCTTGCACCCCTAATTTAGTTTGTCGAATAACATCTACATCTCGAATGCAGCCATAAATTATCAATCCTTCCCAACCATTTTCAGCGGCTTTTTCTGCCAACATATCACCTAGCAATGCATTCCTTAATGAACCGCCACCATCTACAACCATCACTCTGCCTTGACCAGGTAAACCCACCTGCTCCTTGACGATAGAGTTATCCTCAAAGCATTTTACAGTGACTATTTCGCCACCAAATGAATCGACTCCCCCAAAATTTTGAAGCATTGGGGTTAGTACCTGCACTAAGTCAGGGTACTCATCACATAAATCGGGTGTCACAATCTTTGAACTATTCACTTTTTTCTCCTGCATTAAAATATATCTGAATATGTATATATTACTTTCAAAAGCGTGATTGACTTAAATGCACTTCAATCTGTTTTTTTGTCATTCTACAAAGCTCTTTCCTATCAAACTTGGATGCATCTATGGGCTCAAAAAAGTGACAATGTGCGTACACTTTTTTTACCTTCAATATTCTCTCTAATGTATCCAAAAAGCTATCTTCATTTATAAAAGCAGGCTCCACTAATCGCACACCAAATTCATCTGTATATCGAATTGCAACAGCCTGCACTTTTTTATGAGTGCGTACAGCTGCTTCATAAAACATTGGATAAAAAGGCAGCACACTAAAACCATCTGAAGTCGTTGATTCAGGAAATACATGTACCGAACGACCTTCCCTTAAACGCTCTTCTAAAGCCGGTAGAGACCTATAAGCATGAAACTTATTTCGCCGGTCAATATAGACAGATTGCATTCTTTTGGTAAATGTACCTAGCAGAGGCCAGTGTTCAAGGTCATGCCTGGCAATGAAGCTGATAGGCTGTATATGTGACAGGATTATCGTATCTAACCACGAAATATGATTCGACACAAAGAATCCGGATTCGGGCATGATATTGCCAGTCACACTTAATTCTGTATTCATCGAATAGGTTAAATCTTCAACCCACTTCGCAAATAAGCGGTAGTCACCCAAATGATTCTGTTCAATTTTAGAAATACGAGGAAATCGATAACAAGATGAAATAAACGCACTGCCTGCTAATAAGTTTCCACCTAGGCGACCAAAACGATATGCCTGTTTGGTTCTGGCTGTAAGTTTGTTCAGGATAATTTTCATTTGAAAACTGTCTGCTAAGATTTCTGCTCTTTACGCTTAAATACCCAAGTAAACTCTGATGACTCCGCATCGGCAAAACGATATCCATCGTAGTTAAAGCTTTTCAAATCCTGAGCTTTGACAATATAATTATCAGCTGCATAGCGCATCATCAAGCCTCTCGCTTTTTTTGCATAAAAGCTAATTATCTTATACTTGCCGTTCTTTTCATCTTTAAATACTGGCGTAATTACCGGTTTAATAAGCTGCTTTTCTTTAATTACTTTGAAGTATTCATTTGAAGCCAAATTAATTACAAAATCATGTTGTGCTAGCTCTTTATTCACCTGATCTGTAATCTTGCTCCCCCAAAAGGTATAGAGATCTGAACATTTTGGATGAGCTAATTTAGTTCCCATCTCCAGGCGATAGGCTTGCATTAAATCGAGAGGCTTGAGAAGTCCATACAAGCCTGAAAGAATACGTAAACGTTCTTGTAAATAATGAACGTTTTTTTCATCCATCGTTTCTACAGCAAGACCTGTATAGACATCTCCTTTGAATGCAAAAACAGCTTGTTTAGAGTTTTGCAAATCAAAGGGCAGGCTCCAGGATTTAAATCTATCAACATTTAGATCTGCAATTTTCTCGCTCACTTTCATCATGTTACGTAAATTTTCAGAAGAGTAGTCGCGCATAATATCTATCAACTGACTTGATTCAGCCTGAAATAAGGGCTGTGTAAATTCATCCGTAAAGCTTGATGATTCAAAGTCTAATGTTTTTGCGGGTGAGATTAAAAAAAGCATGCATATTCCTACTACAGGTATTTATATCTAACAGCACAACCTAAAGCCGACTATAAAGTTATGGTCACTTCTGAGGCGAGAATGATAGTTTAGGTAAAAGAAAATAATAAGCGGTTTGAATATCAAATGGCCAAGCCAACTCGTCAGAATCCGAAATAAATTTTAACACAGGAATCCTTGCCCCATAAGTCTCTAAAAGACTCGAATCGTCAGCTATATCAACTATCTGGATTGTGAAAATGGTTTGATTTGTTACCGAGAAACCCAAATCCTCAGCTTGCTGAAGCATTTGCCCATGAAGATCACTGAGCATATCTAAAGCATCATCACACAGATGACAGCCTAAGGTTGAATACAAAATAAAAGAATTTTGAGGTGTACTATTTTTGGTATCCGCTTGTAAATCAGTCATTTAATTTTTTATCTTCAAGTAATTTATATTTCACCTTGGCAATAAACTAACAGCATCGCATAATGCGCAACTGAATTTTAAATAAGGCAGAAAAATAACTATGTGGTTTAAGAATATTTTATTTTATCGTTTCACCAAACCTTTCGATATGTCCAGCGAAACACTGGACTCAAAACTTGCAGAGTCTCCATTTAAGCCCTGCGAAGCAAATGATGTTTATCAATTAGGCTGGACCAGCCCTTTACAAAAACATTCAGAGCAACTTGTACATGTTTGCCAAGAATACTGGATGATTTGCCTTCAAAAACAAGAACGCATTCTACCTAGTTCGGTTGTGAATGAACAAGTACAAGAAAAAGTTAACGAAATAGAAGAACAACAGCACCGTAAAGTAACTCGCAAAGAAAAAAATGAACTAAAGGAAGAGATTACGCTACAACTGCTACCTAAGTCATTTACTAAAACAACTCGACACTTTGCATACCTTTGTCCTAGCAAAGGCTATATGGTTATTAATACATCTTCTGCCAAGCTGGCTGATGAGTTTACTAGCTATCTGAGAAAAACAATTGGCTCCTTGCCGATCAGATTCCCCGCAGTAAACCAGGCGCCGAGCTCAGTCATGACACACTGGGTCACTAAAGACGCAAGCTTACCTGCAGAGTTCATGCTAGGTTATGAATGCGAACTAACCTCTAATGGCGAAGAAAAAGGTAGCATTAAATATAAAGGTCTAGAGCTTGACCAAAAACAAATTGAACAACAAATTCAGTCGGGCATGGAAGTTACGAAGTTAGCCTTAGATTGGCGAGAATCTGTGTCATTTTTATTAGGCTCAGATCTCAGCATAAAACGCATCAAGTTTGGTGACATGCTTCAAGAACAGCTTGATGATAGTAATGCGGAAGATGCAGCAAGCCAGTTTGATGCAGGCTTCAGCATAATGAGCATGGAGTTCGACAGATTAATACCCGATGTACTCAATGCTTTTGGCGGTGAAGATACCAGCGCAGTCATAGATAGTTAATCTTAAACTATCAGGCTTCGTAATAACGAAGCCTGATAGTTTAAAGTTATTCCAGCATAAAATAACGAATAAAAACTAAATCAAACCTTTCTCAAGCACTTCTTGGCGAATACCCGACCAGCCTTCCTGAATCTTCTTGAGATGCTCTAAAACCTCATCCAATATCGAGACATCATTTCTGACATTCGCCTGAAAAAGTTTATGCTCACAATATACATAGAGATCAAATAAGTTTTGCGCTAGCTCTTGGCCTTTTTCAAGATCTAAAAAGCCCCTTAGACCTGAAACAATTTCAATCGATTTATTAATAAGGCGGTTCTTACCTTCAAAATCTTTTGCATTGATGCGTGCTTTTGCCATATTGATACGCTCAATCGCGCCATCAAATAACAATTGAATAAGCTGATGACGATCAACATCCACGACGCTGGTTTGCGTATTTACTGCTTGGTATTGATGCAAAGCATTCATAAAACTCTCCTATCGGAAGATTAAAGCTAGTTTTTATTATTTAGCTCTTATTTATCTTGATTTGTACCCGCTAATGCGGCTAATTGTTGTGAAACGAATTCTTGGGTGCTGTTTAACTGAGAAATAATAATATCTGCGGCTGTAAATTGACGCGCCAATCTCGTCGTTAGAGTTTCGATTCGCTCATTAAGTTTAGCGCGATCCTCATCAATCATTGCCAATTCTTTGTTGAGACGATCATTTTTAACACTGATTGAGCCATCCGATGCTACAAAGCGGGTGATTAAATCAACCATTTGTTCAGCAACACCTTCAATATAAGTAACCGTTCCTCGGCTACCCGTTGCACTCCCCCCAATGGTTAATCTAATCCCTTCGGAGTCATCACCCACTGCGGCAGTTAATGTTTGACCACTACCTATAGCCGTCGCACCATTAATTGTTCCTTCAACATTGACGCCATCAACGCCTACACCGACATCTAAACCTAACTGGGCCAGTGTATTGGTATCGACCGCAGTGATTTCAACTTTAGAGCTAGTACCATAAATATTAGAATTAATGACTAGCTGATTCGAACCATCTAAAGTTACCGTTGCTGCCTTGCCAGCGGCGACCAAATTAGCATCCGCATTAATTTTAGATTGTATTTCTGCCGCTAACTGCTCTTGCGAATAGCTACCGGCTTGCAGCGTAATTGAAGCACTCGTCGTGCCGTCAATTTTAATTGTGAAGGTATCATTGTTTGCATCTATTATTGTATTGGCACCCAAACTTACATTACCGGAGAGAGCACCACGTGTCGCCGCGACTGAAATATCAACCGCATACGTACCTGGCTTAGTATTGATAGATGCTGAACCAAAAGTTACCTGACTATCGGTAGTTCGGCCTTGATCACTAAATAAAGCAGAGACATCTGACGGCGATGACTCTAATTTCGACTTAAGTTTATTCTCGTCTAAAGTCATTAAACCTGTCTGGAAATCTGTCGATATCCCAACTTCTGCCAAACTCTGGACACTTGCGCCCGCCAGACCTTCAACCTGAGTCCCCAAGACTCGTCGAACTTGATTCATGATTGTTCGGGTGGTCGCATCACCTAAAAGCAGACCATTATCTGAAGCACCGGTTGGATCAAACTTACTATTATCATTAATAAGCGTTTGCAGTGCATTAAATTTCTCCACAAACTCTGACACCTTTTCCACAACTGCCGAGGTATCATTCTTAATGGTGAGACTTGAAGGAACACCAATATTTGTACTATTGAGAGTCAGCGTCACACCAGAGATTAAATCATCCACAGTGTTCGATGAACGTGTAACGGCAACACCGTTAAAATTAAACCCAGCATCATCAGCAGGCTGAGGCTGCAACATTTGTATGCCTCCAACTCCAGCAGTATAAGACAACCTTGATAAACCAAATTCATCTAAACCATTACCATCCCCTGCATCTGTCACAGCAATGTCAATAGTATTTTCCAAGCCTGTCTCATTAGACGTTAGGGCAAGCTTATAACCTGAACCGGTATCTATTACAGAAGCAGTTACAGTGGCGCTTGCGCCGCTATTAATTGCTGCAGCTATACCTTCTAGGGTGTTATTTGTATTATCAATGGTAATGTTTGAAACCACACCATTAACGGTAATAGCTAATGAGCCTGTGCCAATGGTCGTTGTATCCTTATCGGAAAAAACACCACTCGTTAAGGTTTGAGCTTTAGCCAGTTTGGTCACTTCTAAATTATAGATTCCCGCTTTTGCAGATGAGCCTGTTATAGCCCCTGAAAAAGCAGAATTGCCGGAAGTAATGCTCTTTGACTCAAACAAACTGGGGTTTGCTAAGGTTCTAGAAGGTAAACGAAGATCGGTGACGGCTGATTGAATTTGTCCAAACAAAGAAAGTTGAGCAGTGATACCCTCTTCCTGTCTATTCAACCGAGCTTCTGTAGGCGCTCTTTCGGCATTCGCCAAGTTATCTATTAACTCGCTAGTCAATACACCAGAGCCAATACCAACTGAAGAAATACTTGCCATATGAACACCTCAAGAAATCTGATTTCTAAACTAACTTGTATAATTACTTACGAAGGAGGAATTTTTAGAAGCTAGCCTTAAACACTTAATTAGTTTATCGGCAAGAAAAGCGCAAGGTTTAGCTATTAATTGTAAAACTATGTTAAACCTTGCCGCTAATTAGACTTTTGCATTAAATAAACTAATTGGTTCAGATTGCTGCAAATCTTGAGCCAATTTTATTGCCACATCATCAGGAATTTGACGAACCACTTCAGAAGTCTGTTTATCTACAACTGTTATGATTGTCTTTCCAGAAGCATCATCCAAATTGAACTGTAAATTTCGCTGAACATTCTGAACAAAATCATTCAGCTTTGTAACAGCTTTTTCCACCTCTTCTTTAGACGCCTTCTGACTTTGTTCCTGCTCTTGCTGAGCTTTTGATTGAGGCTCCAATTTATCCACTTGAGCAGGCG
>JBFJZQ010000190.1:0-6580 GCA_041622015.1 Oleiphilaceae bacterium | reverse complement strand
GCAGTAGCCATGAGGCATAAACGTGTCTTGAAAAAAGGAATTATCTATAAGCGCCACGCATCCTCCTGATGACAACTGAATAGTGTTCTCAGTATAGATCATCAAAATAAATGCGGTTCAGATTAGCTAATAATTATGGTAAGAGCTTTTTTTGTGGATGAGAATTGGTGTTTCTTGCATTAAACAAAAAACCGTCGTATCACTCCGGCAGTTTGATGTGCCGGAATGATGACGTAGAACAAAGAAGTAAATGTAGCCGGAATGATCAGTTTAAGAGACTAAATAGCCAGAACCTAGTCTTAACTACAGCAATCTTTTTTGGTTTTTTTCTCAGCTTCGATGTATTTTTTTACATCTGCTGCATAACGCTCTTCGACAGGAATGAAACATTTTTGCTCTTCGTCGTAGGCTTTAACATCGCCTTCGCCAATATCGTATGTCCAACCATGTAATTGAACTTTGCCTGTCGCATGTTTAGCCGCAACATAAGGGTGTGTTTTTAGATGCCGTAACTGAAGCAATACATTTTCTTCAACCAGCATTTTGAACTTATCTTCGAAGGAAGCATCGGCCGCTTTTTCTTGGACAATTTGATGGGCAGCTTTCGCGTAACTTAGCCATTGAGTCACATGTGGTAAATGAGCAACAGACTCTGGATTAAGTACACCATGAAGCGCTCCACAACCCGAGTGTCCACATATTATAATATGTTTCACTTCTAATACCGCAACCGCATATTCTATCGTCGCCGTAATACCGCCGGTGTAGTTACTATGAGGGGGAACAATATTCCCGGCATTTCGACAAATGAACAATTCACCCGGCTCAGTTTGAACTAATAAATTCGGGTCAATTCGTGAATCGGAACAAGTTATAAACAATGCTTCAGGATGCTGGCCTTGCGCTAACTGATCAAATAATTCTTTTCTTTGAGGGTAAACTTCAGTTTTAAAGCGAACGATTCCGCGAGTAATTTTTGGCATAACGAATGACAACTCCTATTAATTTTAGAGGAATGATAACGAGATGCAACAAGGGATGGAAGAAGCTTTTCTTTAAAATGTTTAAATACAGTTTTTATCTAGCCTTAAATCACAAGCTAAAGTGTTTTAAACACCGAGTCATCGTAAAAACGTAAGGGCAAACAATCGCTTTTATTGTTAATGACCATTGACCTATCTACTCGGGTACCGGCTCCTGCATAGATTCCTGATGCTGAAAAGGTACAAATTTGTACGTATTGATCGCCAATTTTCGGCAGAGGAAATAGTTCTTGGTAGATTATATTTTTCTCGGAAAACTGCCCGTCTGTTTGCTCTACAATATTGTCTTCACTATCTATTAAAGAAATATTAGCGCCGCAACGTCCCACGATAGGTTTTTGCACGTATCCGATTGCTTTTAAAGTGTCCGTTAATTCAAAAGAACTATTTAATAATAAAGGATGGTTTGGAAACAAAGACCATAACACGGGCAAAATAGCTTTATTACTGGGAATCAAGGTCCACAGCGGTTCAAACACCATAACATTTTCCCGAAAAAGGACATCTGATAACCTTAAGGGTTTCCCAAGTGTCCAACGAGGTTCATAAACTTCTCTTTGCTCATTATCTTCATCGCATTCAGCGCGAATTTGATCTAAGGCTGTTTCCCATGACCAGGTTTTCCAGACCCATTCCACTTGATTACCATCATCATCGGTAATATTTCCGGCGTTATCCCACGACAAGCCCTCCAAACCCACAATAATTTTCGTTTCTACTCCAGCTCGCCGAAGCGTTTGTTGCATAAACAGCGCATGATATGTTTCTTCGGGCTCATCATCTCTAAGAATATGCACTAAGCCTTTCGCATTACTCTTACGCCATGCGCGAGCCAGCTCAGAAAACAATTTTTTGCCTGCATCATCACCCTCTTTTATATGATGGTGATCCGCCCATTTACCCTGCACTTTTCCAGCTTCCATATAGCATGATGCCGAATCGCAGTTGTATTCATACACCTTCAAGCCGTTTTCGCTCATCGAAAAGTCGAAGCGACTGGTAATCAACTGATTCAGCCGATTCTCCCAAGACTGTCTTATTTTAGGAATAACAGATGCCGGTAAATTAAACTTATCCAGCATACCTGGTTGAGAAAGCACATAGTCGGTTGCGTGCATGAACAAACCATGAAGTTCGTTGGTCGCGTATTCCAAGTCATCCAAGGCAGAATTCGAAAGTGCAAAATACAGGTTTTGGTCGGCTGGTTTATCAGTAAGAAAATGCCCTCCCATCATATCAACAAAGGCGGCTTCGTCTTCGTTTGCAATATTGAGCCAAGTCTTTTTCTCTGAAGCTGAAACTTCAACGCGTAAAGGCTTTACCTGGGATAATTCAACATCATGGGATGAAAGCGGCTCGGCATCTAAGGCAGTTTCTGTTTGCGTCATCCAGCCCAATATTGTGCCGTCGCAATAGGAACACTCGACCCAAAAACCATTATCATCCGTGACCTTTGCTTTCAGTTCTCGGGCATAATCGTGCCCTTCCGGCCATGCCTTATGCCCAACATTTTGCTCGGCAATACGAACATAGTCATTTGTTACTTCTGTAATCACAGCAACATGACCGGTATCTTCAAACTCGCCACCCTCTTCCCAAATAAGCAAACTACCGACTTCGGGGTGAGTGCGGCTACCATTGCTAAAGGCCTGAAAAGGTAATCGAGTATTGGCTTTAACATCACGTACTGAACGTAATTCAAAAATATCGTAGGCCATGGCGACATCATCAAAAATATAGCCTTTGTTGATATACATCCAGCGCCGAGCAAATTCAACGCACTGCCATTTATAGCCCATATAAATACCATCCAAGTATGATCGATATGAGCTTCGATTTGGATATTCTTCATCAGCGGCCGTTTCGTAGTCAGACGAATACGCAGCCACACCACCAGGCCCGTGACCAAGCAGTTTCCCAAACGCTAATGCATGCAAATCTTTAACCGACATAGGCTGCTCCGATATAGTAGGAACGAAAGGTGATACCTAAAAACTTAAACCATTAAATTTATAGAGTTAATAATGAATAGCAGGATGAAATAGCCTAACGATAAAGCAAATAGTGAGATAAAAACACCGATACTCACCAATATTCCATCTCTTTCTAAAATGCCTAATGATAATAAAATTAATGCGATACTAGGCGGTAAATTGCTAAATGGTAGCGGCATTAAAGACACCAAGGCGAGTAAAAAAATCAAACCTCCGAGCAATCGCTGACTAATGGTATTAGCGAAAAAAAACCATCTGGGGCGGATATATTCCTCAAAGCGTACCAACCAGGGAATAGCGCTATCGACAAACGATTCAAAACTTCGTTTATCCACATTCTGCTGCATTATAAACTTGGGTAAAACAGGAATAGTAATACCTAGCATCATTTGGATTCCGACAACCAAAATAAGCAAACCTGCAACAAAAGAAATAATCGGTAATAAAGCTAAAATACTAAGTATCAATAATAAACCACCAAAGGAGCGGCCTTTAAACTGCTCGATCAGATAACCTAAATGAATGGATTTTGACTTCGTACCCGAGGTAATTTTAGACAACAAAAATGAAGTCTTTTCACTCAAAGGAGGGTGTAATTCTAAATTTTCTGTAGGTAGGTTTTCAGACACCAGAATTCCAATTTAATAGATGGGTTTTAGCCAAAATGAATATCGCCAAGAATTTCACAATCGCTGTTTGATCAAGTCCGTTAACTTAGCATCTAAGCTTTCTGAAAGCATTACCTCACCGTGGCTAGGAATCAGGGCAACAGGTTTATCTGCAATAATTCGCTGCAAAACCCATTCTTTAAATGCTCGCCGGTCATCCAAAATAAACCATTTCACAACCTGACTCATTTTTAAGCCAGGCGCTGCTCCCAAGATCTTCTGCATAAAACGAGCAACAGGCTGATTTGATACGCGATCATAATTTAAAAAACTATCGCATGTAATCCAAAGTGCAGATTTATTTTCATTGCGTTTTATTAGCCAGACGTCACCTGCTCGATGCCCTGGCGGCTGATAGATATCCATCTCTTTGGGTAAAATAGTTTTAAGCTCAGCAATGGTGTGAATCCGATCTTTGTTAGATAAATATTCTTTTTTTAGCAATTGCTTCAGTGAAGTTTCACTCGTATAGAGTGTTGAATTTGGAAATTGTGTTTGCCAAGCTTTTACACCTAAATGATGATAGGCATTCGGCATTAGAATATGTAATTTTAAGTTCTCATTACGCTCAGAGGCAGGTGACCAGGTTTTAAGCAAGCTTTCACCAGGACTATATAAAATATATTCATCCTCTGAAATTTGGATTGACACACTATTGGAAACGAAATTTGGTACAACATACTGTCCTACAGATATTTCAGGATAAGTCGGTAGTGAATGCCAAATATTTCGTTGCATGGTGAATTCTCTCATTGCTCGGCCTATTAAGTTGATTGTTATTGATCAACTATAGTTTAAGCTGAGACTTAACAAATGCCAGTCATAAAAAAACCTTCTGCATAAACACTATGAAGAAGGTTTTGGTAACGCTATTTAGTAAAGTTAGCCTGGGAACAATTCAATCGGATAATTAATAGTTGCCGTATCTACACCCTGCTTTTGGCCAAAATTAACTAGACGCAAACGCTTACAAATTTTGTCTTCTAGTGAAGGTTCATTCAGCGTTGAGTCTGTTGTCATGCAGTTAGACACTTGGCCGCTTGGCTCTACCGTTAATTGCGCTGTAAATGCACCTCGTAATGATGGTTTTTTTCGTAGTTCGCGGTTATAAATGCTGTTAATCGCTGCTTTGTTTGCATCCATGGTTCTACGAATATCTTCACGTGTTCTTTCTGCTACTAATCGCTTGGCTTCAAGCTCTGCAACTTCCAATTCCATAGCAATTTCATCTGCTTTTTCAAGTTCTGTGGTCTGGCGTGACGCTAAACTTAAGGTCTGAGTATCTTGAGTCAGATTTGCATCACGCATGCCGCTACTTTTTGTCGACGTCGCACTGGCAACTAACTTGTCTTCCACTTTTCTGGCAATAGGTTTAGCCGTTAAGGTTTTGGGTGTATCTAACTTGACGTTATCCGCTAAAGCACTCAGCGCAGAGAGCTGGTTACTCATCGCTAATAATCCTGAGTTTTTAGCTTTTTCACGCGCCAGCTTGACTTCTTCTGGTTTTGGCTTGGGTTTGACTTTGTCTTGCTTTACGATTCGTGGCTTTGGTTTCTCTACCACTTCTTTTGGCTTTGGTTTTTCAGCCACTTTTGGTTCTGGCCTGGGCTTTTCAATTTCAGGTTGCTTAACGAGTTTTGGCTCTGGTTTGGGTTTCTCTTTTTTAAGAATGACCTTGGCCAACTGAGGTGGTAATTTTTCTAAAGTCTGGCGATCTTGCTCAGGAAGCTGTATCCAAGAAACATAAATAACCATGATAAAAAATACCGGCAATACAGCAGAAATAATTCTGATGAGTCTTTTGTGTTCACCTTCTTCCTGATTCCAGGCTAAGCCTTGCTGATTAAAACTCACCTTTAGGCCTCCTGTACTTGAATTTGTTTATTCACAGCAAGCGAAATACTCGCATAACCAGAGTCAACACACGTTGCCATTATCTTTTTAAGCAATTCATATGGCAAAGACTGATCTGCCAAAATGGTAATTGGTCGACCTTCTGGTGCCACAGGCGCAGTGGATTTTGCCGCCTGATAGTCAAGTTCAGCTTTTAATAAGGGTTCTACATCGCCTGAAAAGGCATTCATTTGAGAGACCGACAGGATAGATCGGCCTCCAACAAGAATATCATCCGCCGTCACTGCAAGTGCAATGGCATCCTTGGGCATCTGATCCGCATTTGAAACGGGTAATTTTATTGCATTATCTTGGTTCAAAACCTGTACATCCGATGAGGAATTAACCATCAAGAAGAACACCAGAATGGTAAAAATATCCATTAATGAAACGAGGTTAAGTTTGCTTTGTTGCTTACCACGACGCTGATGACGCTGTATACGTTTTGCTTTCGCTGAAGTCTTCATGATTTCACCTTCAACTCGCCTTCTGGCAATGTCTGAGTTAGCTCAGGTTGTTTTTTATTTGGCTCATTCAAGACAACAGATTCTTGCTCTACATTAATACTTTCAGGCGCATCGGCTATCGATACTTCCGGGAAAAGCTCTGCATGCACAACACTGCCGGCAACCACCGCAGGATAAGATCGAACTTTATCCATGACAGAGACCAAGGTTTGGTAAGATGTTTTCTTCATCGCCATGACGGTAATGTCTTTCTTTTCTGGAACACGTGCTTTTAAGTCTTTCATGACTAAACCAAGCATCTCGAAATCGTAAGCACCCTCTTTGGAATCAATCTGCTTAATGATGCCGCCTTTGTTGTCTGCCACTAAAAGCTGCTCTGGTGTAATGATGACTTGTAATTGCACTAGTTCATTCTCTTGAGCCTGATCATTATTCTGAGTGGGAAAATTTAATTCCAAGACAGAAGTAGAAGCAAAGATCATATTGATGAGCAGGATGGGCACCAACACGATCAT
>JBFJZQ010000189.1:0-6587 GCA_041622015.1 Oleiphilaceae bacterium | reverse complement strand
ATGGTAGCGTTACCTTGGGGATCTAAATCTACTAATAAGATTCGTCTTCTTGTGGCAGCAAGTGAAGCAGCTAAATTCACACTTGTTGTTGTTTTACCAACACCGCCTTTTTGATTGGTAATCGCAAATACTTTTGCCACTACATTCCCCTTTTAAGTGTGATACGCGATCTATTAACTATGTTTTTTAATGGTAATTAGATGTCGTTGATCCATACAGCCTGGCACGGTTAACGCAGTAATACTTGTTATACTGTAATCCTTATCTACCATGGCTATTTCGTCTTGAGGAATCAAGCCTTTCATCGCTAAAAACTCACCCTTAGGTGAAAGCAAGTGCTTACAAAGTGCAACCATATTATCTAAGGCTGTAAATGCACGCGACATTATTTGATCAAATAATTTATCATTAGGCAGATTTTCAACTCTTACATTGAATACTTCAATATTTTCGATGGCTAAAGACAATTTAGCCTGAACCAAAAATCGTGTCTTTTTGCCATTACTATCTAACAATGAAAAATGTTTAGATGGGAACATGATAGCCATTGGTATACCAGGAAGCCCCGGACCTGTCCCCACATCTAAAATTGATTCACCTTTAATAAATGGTGCAAGACTGAGAGAATCAACTATATGCTTAATGAACATTTCTTCTGGGTCACGAATCGCCGTCAGATTATAAGCTTTATTCCACTTAATAAGCAGTTCAAGATACTGAATTAATTGTTCATTTTGTTCAGCAGAAACAACTATACCAATTTTACGACTGGCTTCGCTTATTTTATTTTTCAATTCAGCACGTAGAGTAGAATTAATCAAAACATAGATTCTCTTTAGCTGGCTTGCTGTACAGATTTAGACATATTCCTCTTTTTGAGGTAGACAAGAATCAAGGAAATGGCAGCAGGTGTCACACCAGGTATCCTAGAAGCTTGCGCGATTGATTCAGGTTTAACATTGAGTAATTTTTGTTTCATCTCATTAGACAAACCTGAAATGGTTCCATATTCAAAATCTATAGGCAATTTGGTGTTTTCATTACGCTTTGAACGATCTATTTCATCTTGCTGACGACTAATATAACCATCATATTTTGTTTGAATTTCGATCTGTTCAGCAACTGCTTCAGATACTTCTATTTCACTAGGTTTTATCTTGGCAATATCCGCATATTTAATTTCTGGCCTTTTTAATAAATCCATCAAACTATATTCATGAGCTAAGGGTTTTTCTAAATATTGATCTGCTATATTCCCCGCCGCTGTCTTTGGCTGAACCCAGGTCTTTTTTAATCGCTCTGTTTCACGCTCGATCGCTACTTTTTTCTCTGAAAAAGCTTTCCATCTTTCTTCACCAACGACACCTAGGTGGTAACCTATTTCTGTTAACCTTAAATCCGCGTTATCTTCACGTAGAAGAAGCCTATATTCAGCTCTGCTCGTAAACATTCTATAAGGCTCATTTGTCCCTAGTGTGATTAAGTCATCCACTAATACGCCAATGTAGGCTTCATCTCTTCTAGGGCACCAGACGTCTTTCTCTTGGGCTTTTAGCCCTGCATTCAATCCTGCTAAAAGTCCTTGAGCAGCCGCTTCTTCGTAACCTGTCGTGCCATTAATTTGGCCGGCAAAGTACAAATTTTCAATAAATTTGGTTTCCAAGCTTTGCTTCAAATCTTGCGGGTTAAAATAATCATATTCAATCGCATATCCAGGGCGCGTGATATGGGCATTTTCAAACCCTTTAATAGACCGAACGAGATCTAATTGAACATCAAAGGGTAAGCTGGTTGAAATGCCATTTGGATAAAGTTCATGGGTCGTTAAGCCTTCTGGTTCAACAAATATTTGATGAGAATCTTTATCTGCAAAGCGATTAATTTTATCTTCAATCGATGGACAATATCTTGGCCCTGTACCTTCTATGACGCCTGTAAACATAGGTGAACGATCAAAACCACCACGTATAATATCATGCGTACGCTCATTTGTTTTAGTCACAAAACAAGCAATTTGTTGAGGGTGTTGGTCACGATTGCCAAGGTATGACATAACGGGTCTTGGACTATCGCCGGGTTGTGTATTCATCACTGAGAAGTCAACAGATCTCGCATCGATCCTTGGCGGAGTACCGGTCTTTAACCTACCAACTCTGAAAGGAAGTTCTCTTAAACGTTTCGCTAGAGCGATAGACGGAGGATCACCGGCTCTTCCACCTGAATGATTTTCAAGCCCAACGTGAATAACACCACCTAAAAATGTCCCTGTAGTCAGTACGACTGTCTTAGAAAAGAATCTAAGACCCATATTCGTCACAACACCTTTGGCCTGATCATTTTCGACAATCAGATCGTCAACGGCTTGTTGGAAAATATCTAAACCTTCCTGGTTTTCTAGAATATGTCTAATAGCGGCTTTATATAAAATGCGATCAGCCTGAACCCTTGTTGCTCTGACGGCAGGACCCTTTCTACTATTTAAAACCCGAAACTGAATACCTGCTAGATCACTCGCTTTTGCCATTGCGCCATCAAGCGCATCAATTTCTTTAACTAAATGGCTTTTACCAATGCCCCCGATCGCAGGGTTACAAGACATTTGCCCAAGTGTTTCAATATTGTGTGTTAGCAACAGTGTCTTACATCCAAGTCTCGCTGCGGCCAAGGCGGCCTCTGTCCCAGCATGACCACCACCAATCACTATTACATCATACTTTTTTTGGTAATCCACTTGAGTTCTCTCTTAGTAGGTAGAAGGGCGCAATATTATATAGGTTGAACAGAGATCTTTCAGCATTTACTGAACGTTTTTTAAACAATTCACTTTCTCAGC
Source organism: Oleiphilaceae bacterium (assembly GCA_041622015.1). Lineage (GTDB taxonomy): Bacteria > Pseudomonadota > Gammaproteobacteria > Pseudomonadales > Oleiphilaceae > PZPK01. The sequence continues at coordinate 3,754 of JBFJZQ010000189.1, read as the reverse complement.
CCTCTCGATTTCATATATAAAAGTGAATAAATATTCATTTTCTTTGTTATCAAGGACTTACTAAGAATATATCCATAAGTTATCAAACAACTTATCCACAGGTAATTTAACACTAAAAATTAAGTTAACATCATAACCAATTGATATAATTATAATTTATACTTAATTTTTAGAATGTATTCAATTCTCTTAAAAGTTATCCACATATAAGCATATTTTAAAATTAGCATTCACAAAGTTTTGCTACTTCAGCTTGTAAACCCTGTGCACTCACTTTGTCCGGTGGGGTTAAACGGCCAATCTTAATTTTCACTCGAGACCAAAATCGTTTTGGTCGTTTGGAAAAAGCTGCACCTTCTTTATGACTAAAAAAGCTTCCCCACAAGCCAATTAAACCAATTGGTATAACAGGTACCGGGTCTCGTGCAATAATTTTTTCGATACCCGCTTTGAATTCATTCATCTGACCAGTTTTGGTTAATTTCCCTTCTGGAAATATGCACACTAAATGCCCCTCATTTAGTACCTGAGACACCGTATCAAAAGCTTGTTTATAGGTTTTTTCAGATACTTTTTCTGGAGCAATTGGAATGGCTTTGACAAGTTTAAAAAACCATCCAAGTAAGGGGTTTTTAAAGATATTATGATCCATAACAAAGCGGATAGGGCGTGGAGATGTACTGGCAATGAGTAATGCATCGACAAAACTGACATGATTACTCACGAGAACAGCAGCCCCTTCTTCAGGGATATTGGCTCGACCATCTTCTTTTACTCTATAAATAATATTGGTTAATACCCAAACAATAAAACGAATTGAGAATTCATCAACTTGATAAAATATAAACAGTGAAACCACGATATTCATAATCGAAATCACTAAAAAAAACTCAGCAATTGTCAACTCAAACCCACCTAAAAACACCATGGCCACTAAACCACTAGCTACCAGGAATAGGGCATTCACTATATTAATGACACCTATTATTCGAGCTCGGTACTCTTCTTTTACTCTTAATTGAATATAGGCATATAGTGGAACAATAAAAATCCCTCCAAAGACACCAATTCCGGCTAAATCGAAGAGTAGTCGCCAATTATCTGAGTTACCGGTAAATGTTGACCAAGACTCAGAATCTAATAGATCACTAGGAATTGCTAGATAAAGATCTATACCAAATAAAGTCATGCCAATGGCGCCAATAGGCACTATGCCCAATTCAACTTGTTTACGAGAAAGTTTTTCACATAACAGAGATCCGAAACCTATTCCTAAGGTAAATATTGCCAGTAATAAGGTCACTAGAGACGGATCACCATTAAGAGCTTGTTTTGAAAAATTTGGGAACTGAGTTAAATACGAAGCACCTAAAAACCAAAACCAAGAAATTGCCAAAATAGCTAAAAAAATGCCTCGATGTTTACGCGCATAAGAAATTAAATTCACACTAGATTTAAAAATATTAAAATCCAGTTTCAGCTCCGAATCAATAGCCAAAGCTTTAGGAATATAATAACTGGCTAGATAACCTAGGATTGCCAAAACAACCACAGATATAGCCGCTATCGTTAAATAATTATCAAATTGAAGAATAATACCCGCACCAATCGTAGCCAGTAATATTGAAACGAAGGTGCCCATCTCAACAAGTGCATTTCCGCCCACTAATTCATGTCGATGCAAATGCTGAGGCAATATTGCGTATTTACAGGGGCCAAAAAAAGCGGATTGTGTACCCATTAAAAATAAAAGTACCAGTAATAAGGCATAATTTTCTGTTAACAAGGCGGCCGCACCTGCCAGCATGATAATAATTTCCAGAAACTTTATTTTTCTGATTAGCGCTGCTTTCTCATATTTATCAGCAATTTGGCCAGCCAAAGCAGAAAATAATAAAAAAGGCAGAATAAACAGTACCGCCGCTAAATTTAGCACAATATGGCTGTTCAAACCCATGGCGTCAGCAGCACCATAGGTCATAATCAGCATTAGAGTGTTTTTGTAAATATTATCATTGAATGCACCCAGAAATTGGGTGATAAAAAAAGGCGCGAAACGTTTAGATTTTAACAGGGCTGACTGACTCATCCTTGTCTCCAATATGAGTGTTTGCATTTACACTTGAAATAAACAGATTAATCTATGTTATTTACCTATACAAAAACTACTGAAAATTTCTCCTAAGAGGTCATCAGGTCTAAATTTACCTGTTATCAGACCCAAATTTTCTTGCGCGATTCGTAATTCTTCTGCGAGCAGTTCTCCCGCATTCATTTCTACAAGTTGGGCACGTCCAAGATGAATAGCTTCAAGCGCTTGCTCAATTGCTTGTAAATGACGTCTTCGGGCAGTAAAACTACCTTCATTCCCTGAGTCAAAGCCAACGCAGTCCTTTAAATGTTTCCTAAGTAAATCTAGGCCTAAACCCGATTTAGCAGAAAGCGAAATAACAGGAAAATCATTTTGACTATTTATTTCGGCCGCTTCGGATATTTTATCTACCTTATTTCTGATTAAGGTTAAATGATCCGATCGATTAAGCTTTTGAACAAACTCTGGCCAAGCAAGGTTTTGTTGATTATCAGTATCACTGGCATCAACTACTAATAAAATTCTGTCGGCTTGTTCAATTTCTTTCCAGGCTCGACTAATACCAATTTGTTCTACTTGATCTGAACTTTCTCTTAACCCTGCTGTATCAATGATATGTAAAGGCATTCCATCAATATTAATTTGTTCTTTTAGAACATCTCGGGTTGTTCCTTCAATATCCGTTACTATGGCAGAATCTTTGCCGGATAATGCGTTCAGTAAACTGGACTTTCCTGCATTAGGTTTACCCGCAATTACCACTCTCATGCCTTCCACTAATAAAGCACCTTGCTGGGCATTTGCCAGTAACTCAGAAATTTGTTCGGTTAAATCATCTAGTTGCTTGAGTACATTTGAATCGGATAAGAAATCAATTTCTTCTTCTGGAAAGTCGATAGCGGCTTCTACAAACATTCTTATTTCTATTAATGTTGCGACTATAACATCAATCTTTTTAGAGAATTCGCCTTGCAAAGACCTTAATGCAGAACGTGCAGCTTGTTCAGAACTACTATTGATTAAGTCAGAAACAGCCTCAGCTTGAACCAGATCAAGTTTGTCATTGAGAAAAGCGCGTTGAGAAAACTCTCCCGCTTCTGCTAGGCGTCCACCAAAAGCTAAAACAGTTTTGATCAAAAGATCTAAAATAACCGGTCCACCATGGGCTTGAAGTTCAACAACATCTTCACCGGTAAAAGAGTGGGGTCCCTTAAAAAAAAGCGCTATTCCTTGATCTAGTTTTATGCCATTTTGATCAAAAAAGTCACAATAATGAGCATATCTATTTTTCGGTATGAAGTGGATTATTTGTTCAATAATCTTTAAGGAATTTGGACCAGATATCCGAATGATACCGACACCCGCCCGGCCGCTAGCAGTTGCAACGGCCGTTATTGTATCCTGAAAATAGTCACTCATGATTTAGCTAGGATGCAGCTTTTTCTATTTGTCGAGTAATGACCCATTGTTGGCTGATAGACAGGATATTGTTCACTAACCAATATAATACCAGGCCTGAAGGGAACCATAAAAAGAACACTGTCATCATTACTGGCATGATCTTCATGATTTTTGCTTGCATCGGATCAGGTGGAGCAGGGTTCAATTGCATCTGAATAAACATTGAGATACCCATTAAAATAGGTAAAACAAAATAAGCAT
>JBFJZQ010000188.1:0-6605 GCA_041622015.1 Oleiphilaceae bacterium | reverse complement strand
GTCGAAAGCTCGGTCTTTGGTAAAAAAAGCAACACGTCTTGGATAAATAGGTGGCTCGATATTCAAGGGTTTACACAGGCGCTCGCAAAGATGACCGAGCAAGAAAAATGGCCAAGCAGGCAATCGAATAAAGTTAGCTTGTTTACCCAAGTATTCACTGGCTAGTGAGATGATATCTCGAATCGTGGTGGCTTCAGGATTTCCACATATATATATCTGCCCTTTGGTAGTTTCGAGGCTTGCAACCTGCACCATAAAATTTACCAAGTCATCTACGTGGATTAAGTGATACAAGCCCTTAGTACGGCCTAATAAGGGTACATAAGGTAATTTAGCCAGTTTGAATACTTTTAATAAGCGTCGATCGCCAGGCCCATAAATCGCGGCGGGTCTGACGATCGTAATAGGCAAGGCGTTTGCCTGGGCAAAATCTAACAACCATTTTTCAGCGTTAGCCTTGGTTTCTTGGTATTTATCACCCGGATTATAAGGCGTTAATTCATTGGCTGGCGGGTGATCAATATGGCCTAATACCCCTACCGTGGAGACATGCACAAAACGTTTGAAGTTGGTGTTTTTTAGTGCCGCAGCAGCCAATAACTTTGTGCTTTTTTCATGCACCCACTCATAAACCTTATCTTCAATTTTTGCTTCGCGGTAAGCGGCGGCGACATGAAAAATATAAGTGACATCTCTTGCTGCGGCCTCAAGGGTGGCCTCGTCGTAGACCTCTCCTTCAAACCATTGAATAGTCAGGTTTGTAAACGCCTCTCGCCGAGAGCTTGCCCGGGCAATCACTCGCACTTGACAACCCAGTGCACATATTTTTTTTACCAGTACCGTACCGGTAAACCCCGTGCCGCCAGTAATTAAAACAATATCGTTTTTAGTTAACATGATGGTTATTTACTCATTCGTCTGATGGATTGCATGGCTTAAAGGCATATAAAACAGGGGAGCCTAATAGTCTCGTCAAGCCGAGACTGCGTGCAATGGCTTCTAGAAAACTCGCGAGCCCTTTGGATTTCAGTGCCCGGTGAAGCGCCATAGGGAAAAAGTATTGGGCATACTTGGCCACCGGCTGCATGCCTGACAAAGTAAATATTTGCACCACCTCGGCACCACGATGCATTCGGTAAAAACGGGTATTCTTTTCAATTGATTTTTTAAGACTAAAAAACACGTCAGCCAAAGCATTCACGCTTGATGATGAGGTAAAATCGACAATCACTAAGGATTTTGCCACGCGGCTTAACTCTTTCACCAACAGTGGCCAGTCATCAATATGGGCCATAATCCGGTAGCAAAGCACCACATCAAATGTCTTATCGGCATAGGGCAAGACGGTCAACTTGCCAATGTCGAAGTCAACACCTTCAAGCCTCTCAAATAGGGCCTTGCAACTCGTGTTGCTCCCTAAAATAGTCAAGTGGTGCCCTAGTTTTTTCATGAGGGCTATATTTTGAGCATGACCGCCACCGACGTCTAAGACCTTCAAACCCGATAAGCCCAGACCTGCTTTCTCAAGAAGTCTTGCTGTCCCCCGGCTCTGCACATCAATAAACCACTGGCCTATTTCGCCACTGAAGCGCGCTGCATACTCTTTTGTCGAGGACTCGATATCAGGCGCTCCTGGATGATCGGTCAAGGGCTCTGAGGTCATTTCAAACCATCCTCTGGTAAGCGTTTCATATAGTATTTTTCTAGGGTGTTGACTTCCTGAGCTCTTCTCTGCTCATCCCAAAAAAAATGCCCAGCCATTAGTTCGAGGGTATAAGTGATAGTCTCTTTGGCTGGTAACTCAGCATTACCAAGAGGGAGTCTTCGGACCAGCATATCTGTCAGATGGTGCACCTGTTCATGACGCAAGCAGTACTCAAGCACGGCATGACAGCAATAGGCTGCCCCCGGAATAGGCGCGCACATCCATGCATTATCTGCACACAATGCCATAATTTTTTGTATGCCGCAGGGAAAATAAAGCAAGGCAAAAGAAATTTGCTCTTGGCTCCAGCCCATTAATTCAAGCTGATCAACTGACGTGACATTGATAGCCCAAAGCGGCGTAGATGCTGAGATACTAGGCGCTAGTTTTAGCGCATATTTTTGTTCAAGATAGTTAATCGTATCTTCTGCTGCTTTACGCGCTAAAGTAAACTTTGTCCCCTTTAGACTATACATTCCCTCATATTCGATTTTTGTTTCACCCCAGTCTGTAAGTTCAGCATGCTTTTTCAATGCCGTGTCTGGGTTTCCCTTGATGAGCCGTCCAGGATCTGCGGGTAAATGTCCTAGATGTACTTGAGTAATGTCCTCAATTGCAAATAATGGCTCAAAAAATGCCGAATTCACCTGAGCAATACAAGCGTTTAGCTCATCTTCGCTTATAGCATTTAACTCGCCAGAACGAGTATCAAAGTACCAGGTACCGATTAATGCATATGCATGCGCGGCAAAGCCATCCAGCCAAGGCGTTAGAAAAAGTAAGCGAGACATGCCTGAAGCATCCTTTGCTTTCAGGCCCAGGGCATGCTCGGATATTGATTTCTTAACGACAAGGTTGACAGCCTTTACATAAGTTGGGGCTCTGTGCTTTTTTTCTGGCTTACACTCTAGAAATTCCTTTTCTAAAAATTCACCTCGTCCCGTACAATCAATAAACCATGGCGCAAACACCTGCACTTTTTCAGTGTTTTGTGGCCTGGTCAAAGACGAGTCAATCAGGCTTGCCGTATAGCCTGCATTAGCTTTTCTGAGATTTTCGAGAGCATGATAATTCACCATTTGAGCACCATATTGCTTCGCTGAAAATAAGCATGCAATGATCAAGCGCTCAGTATTAATAGCCTGTGCATCATGCCAACACGCCCCCCCAGTCACGCTATCGTCAGTTAAGTTTGGCATGGCGTCATGCAAGGCAGAGATTGAAAGCAAATGTGCGTTTGGAATCTGAGCTTCGACAGGCATATTTACATTACGTCGCCGGGTCAGTGCGTTATACAGCCATGCGCCACCGCCTACCAAGAATTTGCTTTTCATGAGATCGTTAGTGGTTGGCAAGATACACGAAAGTGGCCTTACCAATCCCGGCGCTATGGTTAACCAGGCTTTGCGTTCTTTTGCTGAAATGATACTTGATCGAATGTCAAAACTTTGCAGATAACGTAAACCACCGTGAATGGTTTTTAGGCTATTTGCCGAAGTGCCGCCACCAAAGTCATTTTTCTCAACAAGTAAAACCTTCAGGCCTCTTTGTGAAGACTCAAGTGCCAACATGGCACCAAAGATACCCGCGCCGACAATGATAAGGTCGTAATACTGAGCATTACCCTGACTTCCAGTTGTCATAATTCGTCTACCATCCCTTTAAAATAGACTAGCTAACATAAGCCATAAATACGTTTAACCGTTTGATCAAAAGCAGCCCAACTGTGATGCTCGCGCACAAACGCTTCAGCCTGTTTGGCTAATATTTGTGAGCTAGTGTGATCATTAATCAAGACCGCAATGCCGCGAGCAAAACTCGGTGCGTCAGGCTCTACCAACATGGTAGTTTCGTCACTCATTACTTGAGTGTGCGTCGGTAAACGGGTAGCCAAAACAGGCACCCCAGAATCAAGATAACTGTATACTTTCATCGGTGTATTGAGGCCCTGAGTTCTTGGCGATAAAAGCACATCGGCCTGGAGCATTAAGGCATACAAATCTGTCACGGGCTGCTTACCTAGAAAAAATACCGAGGGCGTTATGCCTAAGCCTGCAGCTTTAATTTTATAGGCTTCAATGTGCTGATCCTCGCCTCCTACTATGACCAAAGCAATATTGCCAAGCTCGCAGCAGGCTTTGGCAAAGCCTTCGAGCATTAAATCAATACCTTGGTAACTTTCTAGATTACCGATATACATCAATATTTTCTGCGGCTGCATCTCAGGAGCATCAGGGTTTCGGACGCTGTGATTGTGAGAGCAGTGGGATATATACTGCTGAATATAAATGCCGCTAGATGGTTTAATTTGGCTTTTATCCAATAAAGAAATATCTTTCAGAGTAATAGTGGTTTTATGTCTAGCCAGCCTAAACGGTTCAACATCCTTTGCTAAAGCATCACAACAGGGCACCACAATTTTAGCGTAACGTGTGGGTAATGATTCGATATAACGCAATGCAGGCTCTATCTTTCTCAGAACGGGGGCTTTATCGATCAACTGCGTCACCATTGAAGAATCCATATCGTAAAGATAAGGCGTTCTATAAAATGGGCAAACGAGCATGGCAAAATAAACACTCTCTTCAACCGCATGAACTAGGGCATAGCGATTATTGAACATTAAGCGCAAAAACTTTAGCAAGACAAATACATCCACATAAAGCTTTTTTAGCGAAAAGCCTGGCCTAATCCCAGTAAGCTTTCTGAAAGGCTTTACTCGATGATAAGTCACTCCAGGATAGTTCCTATCTTCGCCTTCTGGAAAAGTAATCACATCCACTTCATGACCCGCCCCTGATAAACTTTTTAATAGCAAATCAACAGCGATAGGTGTACCTCTCTCTTGATAAAAGGGGTGAGGAGCCATCATCAGAATTTTCATAATTACGACCTAGCAAGTTTTTTTTGTTTTTGACAAACTATTTGCTTAGAGTCCTTAACAAACCTCAGTTTAATCTGTTCGATAAAAAAACTGAGCGTAGAAGATAACTGACCATATGACGGAGGCGTCCTTTTCATATTTTTCACCTGGCTAATCCAAGCAATGCAAGTATCCATTTTTGCGTCTAATATATTTCCATAGCTACCTGCGCGAAGATAAGCATTTTTGATTGGTAAAGGATCGGAGCCGGCCAAAATGGGAATATTAAGCTGATGCGCTAAAACAAACTGAGATATATTCGTCCACCATTTTGGCCTGCCGCCATTATCACCCAAGACAAAGACAGCATTGCCCTCGATCATCTGACAAACTAATTTGCCCCGCCGGCCCAACCATTTGCCTACCCCCCAGGGTAAAATGATTAAATAGTCCTCCGCATAGTTTTTAATATAAACCTCCAGGGGCAGGCCACTGGGGATTTTTTTATCACACCCCATTATGATGACTTCAACTTTTTCCCGTGAGTTTATCTGACGCCCGCGAAACACCGTTATTGTGTCTCCACCGACGGTCACCTGTAAGGTATTTATATCTTTTTGTTGGACGTCTATAGTCTCATCGACCGGCAAGGATGATAGAACTGAAAACCAATCAGTACCCTCTATATCAAGCAAACAGATCGCCATATTTATTGAGCTACTATCAGATTGGGCTTGCATACTCTGACTAATCGCCTTAAAAAAACAAGGAAATCCAACCGACGGTTCATAGTGGCAGTGGCTATCGATATAGGTTGCTTCTTCCTGTTGCACCGCTTTTCGCTTCATACATTTACACTGTGTATGTGATTGATAGATTGAATAATTAAGTTAACCACTACTTTGCAGACCAAATTCAACTTCTGAACTTACCAGAATTCTAGGTGTTTTTCGGAGCCCATGTCCAGAGACATTTCCCAAACTATAATTGAGTTTAAAAGTAGCAATATCATATAAAATTTGTTTATCCGACTTTAGCGAAAAGCATCAAAATACTCTCGCAGCCTTGGTATGACTTAGCCCAAAGCAAGCTGAGATAGACCAAGGTAATCGCTTAGCTTCATAGAATATTCTTTTTGTATCTGTTTAAGAATGGAAGAAATACCTATCGTTTTAATCAGCATTTTTCCGATACTTATTCATATTAAAATAAGTAATAGTTAAACCATTGAAAGGGTATTATTTAAAATACAGAAGACTACTTAAAAAGGATTGTATGACATGGACAAGTCAAGCCCTAAGCTGTCTGTTATTGTGCCACTTTACAATGAAGCAGAGTCTGTCATCCATTTGCACAAAGCCATTCATGATGCCCTTGATTCAAGCGACATAGACTATGAGATTCTGTTTGTTGATGATGGCAGCAAGGATCAAAGTGTTGCTGTCTGCAAAACCTTAACCGAAGCGGATCCGCGTTTAAGGCTTGTGGAATTCCGGCGTAATTATGGACAAACACCTGCTATGGCTGCAGGGATCGATAATGCGCGAGGAAAAATACTAGTAACCATGGATGGCGACCTACAGAATGATCCAAGCGACATTCCCATGATGCTTGAAAAACTCGAAGAAGGTTACGATATTGTGGTCGGCTGGAGACATGAACGCCAAGATAAGCTGGTCAGCCGAAAAATCCCTTCAGTCATCGCTAATCGACTCATAGGCAAAGTCACTGGCACCCCTATCAAAGACAATGGCTGCTCGCTAAAAGTCTACCGCGCTGAAATTATGCAACAAATGCCATTTTACAATGAAATGCATCGATTTATCCCTGCACTTCTCTCTGTTAGCGGAACCCGTATTGCGGAAGTAAAAGTTAAACATCATGCAAGGCAATTCGGTGAATCCAAATACGGTTTATCGCGGATATATAAAGTCTTACTCGACCTGCTCACTATCAAAACCATTTTATCGGTCACCCACCATCCAACGCTTTGGTTTGGAAAAATTTCTCTTATCCCTTTCACGGTAAGCATACTTT
>JBFJZQ010000187.1:0-6623 GCA_041622015.1 Oleiphilaceae bacterium | reverse complement strand
GTCGGGCAATCACGGGGGCATCTTGAATTTTATGAAGTGTATTATCTAAGTCTGCTTCGACCATATGGTAAGGTAAGTAAGCGCTTCCTCCATACTGATGGATAAAATCAAGACCTATCTTTGCCAGTGAGGTTTGTAGAATCGGTGCTGCTGCATCCGGAAAGATTTGGGAGAAGTGAGTCTGAAAACTTTGCCCCCAATCAACGGCAACATAATCCGTTTGCATGACATCATCAACCGATAAATTTTCCTGTGAACTCACCAGGATTAATTCCGCGGGGGTTAGGGCAATCGATACAATATCGGTTAATTTGGCGGGTTCATAAATCAAGGCCAGATCCAGGGTTCGTTCCATTAAGTGCCTGATAAGCACTTCAGGTTCATGAGATTCGGCACGAAGGGGCATCAGTGGAATGTTTTGATGAATACTGTGCAATACATCTTGCAGTAATAAATCCCATAATCCGCTAGTTCCGCCCAAAGAAAAGACATGCTTCTGGCGCTTTTTGATACTCACATCTTTTTTGGCTCTCTCCCATGCAATCAAAATAGTGTCGGCATGATTGATAAGGCGTTCACCTGTCACGGTTAATTGGAGATTATTTCTAAAACGGGTAAAAAGAGGGCCGCCAATAATATTTTCGAGTTGTTTGATTCTGGCGCTCACTGCCGCTTGTGTAAGGTAAAGATTTTCGGCAGCTTTACCAAAGTGACGGGTATTTTTGACTTCAAGAAAGGTTCTGAGTAGTTCAATATCCATAGAGGCTCTTTATTATTCTCGAAGTATATAAGTCGGCAACGAAAGCAGAATATCAGCAGACATTCAGTCACAAAGAAAAATAATTTATGCCAAAAGAGGCTGAGGGTTTCTTGCGACGGGATGCTAAACGCAAAGATAACGGATACGCGAACGATGTCAAACTTAAAGCGTAGTTATGTGGCTTAATGCTTCAAAAATCACAGGCTTTAAGGAAATACTTAAACCGCTAGTGGAGTTGATACCCGGTTCTTGATATTGGATCATCATGCCAATAAACGGGTCTTGACCGGAAGCTTGAGGCGGTGGCAGGTATTCAAGCGCATCACAAAATAAACGCGCCAACTCTGCATATTTAAGAAATACCTCGGTCGTGGAATGAAAGCCGACGCAGGTTTTTAACTCGTCGATTTCAATGAGCTTGTTGTTATTTTTTAAATGGCTTGATAACAGCAGCTGGCAGGGCTTATCGAGTTGATTCTGAAGCGCACGCATTGCAGTGATCATCGCGTCTAAGTTGGGTGCTTTTTGGTTGCCAGATTGGCTTTGTTCACAAAACCGATCATCAATTATTTGTCGGCAATATTGGCGAGCACTTTCTAAGTCAAGGGATTCACAATAGGCTAAACGCTCACTGTCTTTAAAAACCTCGCCTACACATAAATCTTCTGATTCAACATAATGAAGAAGGTGATTTCTATAGTGTTCCTTCAATGTGCTTTTGCTGCTTTCGTTATGTTGTTTGATCATCGGAAGTTTACGTCCAAAAAGTGCATTTACATAAAACGTTTATGTAAATATGTCACACAGGGGTAGTATTTTTGCGTGACTCCCCTAAAGCACCAAGCCAAAGATCTTTGTAGTGACGATAAATAGAATTTGTTTTACCTACTGAGGCTAGACTTTCAGAATGCACATACTTTTTTAGTGCGATAATCCATGAATACAACACCAATATATTCAATGATTTGTTGTTGCTAACCCCGTTTTTAATCTGAGTGTCAGGAAATCTATATGCGTATTGCCATTTTGTCTCGTAACTCCAACTTGTATTCAACACGGCGTTTAAAAGAGGCAGGTGAAGAGTCCGGGCATCAAATCGATATTATCGATACCGCTCATTGCTATATGGATATTACTAGCAGCAAGCCTACGGTGCGATACCAGGGAAAACCTCTGCCTTATTATGATGCTGTGATCCCGCGTATTGGTGCCTCCATTACATTTTATGGTACGGCGGTGGTACGCCAATTTGAAATGATGGGTACCTTTTGTGTCAACGAATCTGTGGCGATAAGCCGATCGCGCGATAAATTACGCTCACTGCAATTATTGTCGCGGAAGGGAATCGGACTTCCGCGTACAGGTTTTGCTCGTCATCCAGATAAAATTTCAGATGTCTTAAAAATTGTAGGCGGCGCGCCGGTCGTTATTAAATTACTGGAAGGTACCCAAGGTATTGGTGTCGTCTTAGCTGATACCGCCAAAGCGGCTGAAAGTATTATCGAAGCTTTTATGGGCTTAAAAGCGAATATTTTGGTGCAGGAATACATTAAAGAAGCGGGTGGCGCTGACATTCGCTGCCTAGTGATTGGCGATAAAGTGGTGGCTGCCATGAAGCGTCAAGCAGCACCTGGAGAGTTTAGATCAAATCTGCATCGAGGCGGCTCTGCGGAATTGGTTAGGTTGTCTCCCGCAGAACGAAAAACAGCGGTTGATGCAGCGAAAACCATGGGTTTGGCCATGTGCGGTGTGGATATTTTACGCTCGAATCATGGCCCTGTTGTGATGGAGGTGAATTCATCACCCGGCCTTGAAGGGATTGAGATGGCAACAGGAAAAGATGTCGCTAAGATGGTGTTTGAATACATCGCAAAAAATGCCAAGCCCAATAATACTAAAACAAAAGGTAAGGGTTAACTCTTACCTGCGGGTCTTTAGAATAAACGTTCAAAATCAAACTAGGTAGTGATCACAAATGACAGACCATAACGACAAGCTTATCCTTGGTGCGCTAGAAGTATGTAATTTGCCTGAATTACACATAACGGACCTGCAAATACGTGTCGATACCGGCGCTAAAACCTCCTCTTTGCATGTCGATAATATCGAACTAGAGATGCGTAATGATGAGTCCTGGGTGAGTTTCGATATACACCCGGATATTCATAATGTTACCCGTGTCGTGCGTCGATCATCAAAGCTGAAAGAAATCCGTTCGATAAAAAGCTCTAACGCAGCGAAAGAGCAGCGTTATGTGATTGATACCAAAATCTGTATGGGAAATCGAACGTGGCCCATCGAGATAACATTAACAGACCGTTCCAGTATGAGCTATTTAATGTTGTTAGGAAGGCAAGCGATGATGAATGATATTCTGGTCGATCCATCTAAAGAATTTCTCCAGCCAATTAAACCATAAGCAAAGATCGCAATAAACAAGAAACATCAGTTAGTAAAAATATATGGGCGTCATTTTTGCGCTCATTTATCTTTGTATTCTTATTATTTTCCTTTCCTTCAGTTCGCTTTCCAAGATTGATTTTCTATAGGGCTTTAACGAAAGCTTCTCAATGAAAAGCCTAATAGATATAAGGCTTTTTGGCTTTTTTCCTGCAAGATAAATAATTGAACTAGCTCGCAAAATAGCGCCTTTGATCTACACTATAGAAGTGTTAATCGGAGGCGCGCTGTGGGAAAAATTCTTGGTTTGATATTTGTTGTGTTTTTTTTGCAAAACTCAGTATTTGCTGAAGTTCGGATGCAAGTACTTGATGAGGCTGGGAACCCTGTGCCGAATGCAGTGGTATCACTTATAGATGCTGAAGAACGAAGACCTCAGATAAGTTTAAAATCATCTGCTTCTGAGCAAGTGGCGGTGATGGATCAGGTCGATAAGCAGTTTTTTCCCCAAGTTTTACTAGTAAAAGCGGGTCAGTCGGTCATTTTCCCCAATAGTGATCAGGTGCGCCATCACGTTTATAGTTTTTCCAAACCGAATGATTTTGAAATCCGCTTATACAGCGGGAATCAATCCGAGCCTATAAGGTTTGAGTATCCTGGAGTGGTCGTTTTAGGGTGTAATATTCATGATCAAATGGTGGGTTTTGTCTATGTTCAGCATGAAGAAAGTGCCCGCCTGAGCGATCAGAATGGACTGGTGGTGTTCGATGAAATATTCAGCATGTCTGCGAAAGAGCAAACTGTGAGCGTATGGCATAGCCAATTATCCAGCAATAAAACCGATCGACTAACACAGGTATTAAAAGAAAAGAATCAGGACGGGGTCTGGCTGCTCAGGCTTGATTTGATGCCCGAAGTGAAAAAAGTTAGCCGAAAATTCAAGCCAAGGTATTAGCCAATTGTTTTCTATGACACTGAATTTCAGAATTTTTAAACTCATTGGTGGCCTAGTGACTGCCAGCTCCCTGGCTATTCTTGTCACCGTTTGGCTGACGAGCGTGAATCAAATATCTTCTCAAGTGTCAAAAGATTTGGGTGTTGGCCAAAGTGTAATAGAGCGCGTGTTCGAGAATAGAAGCAGTTTATTATTCAGTACGGCAGATGTGCTAACAGCAGACTTTGGTTTTAAGCAAGCGGTAGCCTCACGCGACCAATACACGATAGAAAGCGCCTTGAACAATCATGGCGAACGCATTTCTGCAGACCTTATGGTCTTGCTTTCCCTAGAAGGTAAAACCCTCGCGAGTACCTTTAAGCCACTTTCGGTTGGCACAAACTTCACCGATCAAGATCTGGTAAAAAAGGCGGTCGAAGACGGTGGTGTTATTTCGATGTTAAGCATCGGTGGCAAACTCTATCAAATAATATTATTGATTGTTGAAGCGCCTAACCCTTTAGCCATCGCCGTCGTTGGCTTTGAGATTAATAAAAAGCTGATTAATGATTTAAAAAATATCACTAAATTACATGTCACTATTTTGTCGGGTGCAGATGAAAATAGCGTTACTTACATCAGCTCCTTGTCTGATGAGCATGTAGATGAAGCCATTATGGCTGAAGTGGATACCACAAAAGGCATGAACCCTTTAAGGTATAATTCAGAGCAGTTTGTGTCTTTGCACTTCCCAATGAAGGGAATCAATGTTGCACAAGGGCATGTTGACGTCATTTTATCTGAACGGCTTGGTTACTGGTTCAGTAGCTTTTATCAATTATTGATCGATATTGTCCTGATTGGCCTGTTATCTATGGCCTTAGCCATACTTCTAGGCTTAGTATTTTCAAAGAATATTACCAGGCCCTTGGCCAATCTTGTGTCATTCGCTAAACGAATCGCTTCCGGTGACTATCGCCAAAAAGAAGATGCAGAGCAAGGTGCTAAAACACAAGAAATCAGCCGTCTTGAAGAGGCTTTTTTTATCATGCAAGAAGGGATTCGTCATCGTGAAGCAAAAATCGAATACCAAGCAAAATATGATCTATTAACAAACCTATTTAACCGTTATGAAATCACAGACTTAATTAGTAAACGACTTGCTTCCGGTGATGCATTTGATGTGCTTAGTTTTAAAATTGTTGGCTTTCGGGAAGTCAATAATGCCTTTGGTTATGATTCAGGAGATGCTTGTCTTCAATCACTAGGCGGCAGAATTAAAGACCTAGGTGGCAGTGCTGCCAGGTTGAACGGCAGCGAAATTCTGTGGGTACCTGATAAACCTTTTTCTAAAGAATCCGTTGATAGTATCAGGGATAATCTGGAAGAAGCTCACCTACTGAAAGGCTTGGAAATTAAATTAAAATTAGCTATTGGCCACCTGGTTTTACCAAAAGATGCCCAAACAATTGAAGATGTGTTTCGTCATCTCAGCATTGCGGTGCAAAAAGCAGAAGATAGTTCTGCATTGTATCAATGTTACCAAGAAGGTTTAGAGGAAGAATACCTGAAGCGCTTAGCTATATTACGTGAATTGGAAATAACGTTAGAGCAGGGTAATCAAGAAGCGACTCAAGATGCCTGTGAACTCGACATGTTTTATCAACCTAAACTGCACTTATCATCCAACAAAGTGAGCAAAGTCGAAGCCTTGATCCGTTGGAATAGTAAGGTGTTGGGTTTTGTGCCACCTGATTTATTTATCCCCATCGCAGAAAAGGCTGGGCTCATTAATGAACTCACGGAATGGGTTATTAAACGCGTAGTGAGTGATTTAGTACGTTGGCGAGCGCTTGGTTTTGATATCACTGTTGCGATCAACTTGTCAGTTCATGACTTGACCCATGCGCCCCTTATTCAACATATTCAATCGCTTCTAGCAGAGCATAATATTAGTACAGACCTGCTTGAATTCGAGGTAACAGAAAGTGATTTAATGAATGACCCTCAAAAAGCAATATTACAGCTAGAGGCGCTCAAAAAAATGGGCTTTGCCTTAGCGATGGATGACTTTGGAACGGGTTATTCTTCAATGTCTTATTTGAAACATATGCCTGTAACGACCTTAAAAATTGATAAAAGCTTTGTTTTGAATTTACATGAGAATCTGGATGACCAAACCATCGTCCAAGTCATTATTGATTTGGCAAAACGTTTTGCTTTGGAGCTGGTTGCCGAAGGGGTAGAAAATGAGCAGGCGCTTCAGATGCTTAAGGGCTGGGGCTGTGACTGGATTCAAGGCTATCATATTTCAAGGCCTGTTGATGGTAATACATTGCTGGATTTCCTCAAAGAGTATAAAGAAAAGGCAGAGAATCAAGATGAGAATTAAGTCAAAAGTGCTTTTTTTGTTGAAAGTCTCACAATACCTGATCGGCATCAGTATTTTATCTTCGGCCATGGCTTTTGCAGGAGACGGAAAACTGACTGCAACCGCGGGATTGACACAAGTAGAAGGCTCAGGGGGGG
>JBFJZQ010000186.1:0-6636 GCA_041622015.1 Oleiphilaceae bacterium | reverse complement strand
TATGGTCCGACATAACTCTCGTGATGGCCAATGATAAACACTCGACGGCCAGTAGACTTCAGTAATGATGCTTGATATAGGCGTTGTTTTACCTCCGATGAATCGATCAAATACTTTGGATCATGTTCGAATGATGTTCGCTCTCCAGACTCACTAACTAAAATCAAATCTTTAATATGTCTTCGCTCGAGAACATCGAAGAATTTATGCCACAAACGAGTATCAGGTAACACCGGCGACAATGAGCGGTTAATTGAAAAAGGGGTCGCTAGAACTTTTTCGATCCATGTTTTTGAAAACTCCTTAAAAAAAGAGTGCTGCAAAAGTTGTTGTTTACGATATTGGTACTTTTTAGATAAATCCGGAAAATACTTTTTTACATCGAATCCTTCTTGCTTTGCATGAGAAAGCATATCTTCAAAAATTTGTAGAGATGGAAGATGGTGCGGTGCATTTTTTAAGGAATAAAATTTAGCATTAATGAATCCAACAAACCCCTTGAAGTTAATCGCATCTACGGCTGACTGAAGAAATCCTTTGATAACAGAAGGTGCGGGAATTTTTAAGCACATACGCAGGATAAAATCTTTAGTTTTATCAATCCATCCCGCTAATACCGACACCAAAGCAAACAATCGATTAGTTAGGCGATAGAAGAAATTATTTTGATGTATGCTACTTAAGGTTTTATCGAAACGCTCTTTATTATCTTGTAAGAATTTCAGCATTTCACCATGCGCTATTTTATCTTTCTCATGCTGCCACCAATCCGTAACTTTGGTTTTTAGTTCATGCTTAGTGCTATTACTTTCTTCCTGAACTCTATTTTGACCTTGATTGGCATTAATCTGCTTCTGTTCAGAATGATTAGCCTGATCTGTATCCGCACGTGATGATAACGTTTCATTTTCAGAGTTATTGAGCTTATTAATATTGTTCTCGCAGTCTAAATTTGTTTGATGTGAGGGCATATAATTCACCATATATATAATTAGTCGCTTCAAACAAGAACCACCAAAAAAACTATTGAGTTATATCAGGCATTCGCATTTGGATTGATTGCTTATTGATAAAAGGTATACTGCAAACTCTATCAAATGCCAACTAATTTAGTGATAATTATGTCTAAAAAACAGTCAGTGGACTCAATTATATCTGCTTCTTACATTCTACCCGTTGTTCCAAAAGGGGCTGTATTTAAGGATCACTCAATCGTTGTTCATCAAGGTAAAATTCTTTCCATATTGCCACAGGATGAATGCGATTTACTATTTCACTCTAATAATCATCACACGCTTGATAATCAAGTAGTCATGCCGGGTTTAGTTAATGCTCACGGGCATGCTGCAATGTCTTTATTTAGGGGACTAGCTGACGACCTTCCTTTGATGGAGTGGTTGAATGATCATATATGGCCAGCTGAAGGCAATTGGGTGTCTGAAGAATTTGTTTATCAAGGGACTCAGCTAGCCATTGCTGAAATGATCAGAAGTGGCACAAGTTGCTTTAGTGATATGTATTTTTTTCCTGAGATGGCGGCAAAAGCTGCTATAGAAATGGGAATTAGAGCGCAACTTTGCTGCCCTATTCTGGACTTTCCAACACCTTGGGGCTTAGGTCCTGACGAGTATATTAAGAAGTCACTAACTCTACATGAACAATACAAAGACAACACTAGTATTCATATCGCATTTGGTCCACATGCTCCTTATACTGTTTCGGATAGTCCATTAAAAGAGATTATGAAGCTCTCCACCGAAAAAAACATTCCTATACAAATTCATTTGCATGAAACACAAATAGAAGTGGATGAAGCATTAGATAGTTCAGGTATGAGACCTATCCGGCGTTTAGCAAACCTTGGCCTCATTGGAAAAGATATTGCGCTTCAGTGCGTTCACATGACAGCGCTGAATGATGAAGATATTACTTTTCTTAAAGCGAGCAATGCTCATGTAATTCATTGTCCAGAGTCAAACCTTAAGCTGGCAAGTGGCTTTTGTGAAATTGATAAGCTATTGAAAAATAATATTAATGTAGCATTAGGTACCGATGGCGCGGCAAGCAATAATGATCTTGATATGTTTGGCGAACTTAGGACAGCAGCACTGATTGCAAAACCTATTGCACAAAATGCTTCTGCAGTAGATGCAATTACTGCTATTGAAATAGCAACTATAAATGGCGCAAAAGCGCTAGGGTTAGATACTATGATAGGGTCTTTGGAGCCTGGCAAGTTTGCAGATTTTATATCCATAGACCTCAGCTATTTAAATAGCCAGCCTAGTTATAATTTACATTCTGATATCGTTTATTCAGTCAACTCTCAGCAAGTCTCAAATCACTGGATTGAAGGACGACAATTACTTAAAGATGGCCAGTTCACGAATATCGATCAAGCAGCAATCTTAAAGAATGCAAAAAAATGGGCTGATAAAATTAACACATCTTCAAACTGATATTTTTTGATTACCACTAAAAGAGCAGCATACATGAACCAAGCTAAATCGAATAAAGCAAATGTCGACTCAAATGAAATTGCAAAATTTGAAGCATTAGCAAGTCGTTGGTGGGATAAAGAAAGTGAGTTCAAACCCCTTCACGAGATTAACCCTCTAAGACTGAATTATATTGATGAAAGAGCTCATCTCGCAGGCAAGAAAGTAGTCGATATTGGTTGTGGTGGTGGAATATTATCAGAAGGAATGGCGCAAAGAGGTGCTAATGTTTTAGGTATAGATATGGGGGAAGCACCCTTGTCTGTCGCACGCCTACATGGCCTGGAGTCTGGTGTTGAAGTTGACTATAAGCAAATGACAGCGGAAGAATTAGCCGAACTAGAAGCAGGAACTTATGATGTTGTTACTTGCCTAGAAATGCTTGAGCACGTCCCCCAACCTGCTTCTATAATAGCTGCATGTGCTAAGCTATTAAAACCAGGAGGACAGTTATTTCTATCCACCATTAATAGAAATCCGAAAGCATTCCTGTTTGCAATTGTAGGCGCTGAACATATATTAAAAATGCTCCCAAAAGGTACACATGAATACAAGAAATTTATTAAGCCATCCGAATTGACACATTATGTTCGCCAAGCGGGATTGAACTTTCATGATATTACCGGGATGACATACAACCCTTTTCTGAAAAACTACAAACTCGCACGTGATGTCGATGTAAATTATCTTGTCCATGCCAGCAAACCAGAATGAACGTTCAAGCCAATAAAATAGATGCGCTTTTATTCGATTTAGATGGAACACTGGTTGATACAGCCGCTGACTTTGTATTTGTGCTAAACAATTTGCGCACAAGATATAGTTTACTGCCACTTGAAGAATGCTCGATAAGAAACACTGTGTCGAATGGTGCTCGGGCATTAATACAATTGGCATTTAACCTGAATGAAGGAGATGCATTATTTGAACAGTATCGTAATTAGTTATTAGAGGATTATTTTAAAATAGTTGGCAACCATGCAGCTTTATTTGAAGGCATACCAGAGATTCTAACTCTCTGTGAAGAAAAACGAATCCCTTGGGGTATTATTACCAACAAACCTCGAAAATTTACTGAAAAGCTGCTAACTAAACTTAATTTAACGTCAAGATGTTCATTATTACTCTGTGCAGATGATGTAACTCAGCCGAAACCCCACCCAGAATCGATGTTTCTAGCAGCTGAAGAACTTAATATTAAGCTAGAAAATAGTGTCTATGTTGGAGATCATCAAAGAGATATAGAAGCAGGAAATGCTGCAAAAATGATTACAGTTACTGCCGAATATGGGTATATTCCCCTACATGAAATGCCTGTTAACTGGCAAGCTTCTTATACAATCCAACAGCCTATGCAACTAAAACAACTTTTTTTATCTTAAATACACTAAAAATAACCCTACTTATTTTAAAATCATCTATGCTGTAACTAACTACGATTAGTTTTCAGGAGCGCACATGGCTGTCAGCACAGCATTAGTTATTGATGATTCAAAATCTGCACGCATTATGCTGAGCCGTTTAGTGCAGAAAAATGGTTTAGAGGTCAATATGGTAGAGTCTGGCGAAGAAGCGCTAGCCTACTTAGCAAACAATCGACTTCCCGATGTCATCTTCATGGATCACATGATGCCTGGCATGGATGGCTTAGAAACCACGAAAAAAATCACCAGCGACCCATTAATAAGCCATATTCCAATTTTGATGTATACGTCAAAAGAAGGTGCGGAATATGAAGCCGAAGTAAAAGCATCTGGTGCATATGGCATGCTTGGCAAGCCCGCCAAACCGGAGCGTCTCAAAGAGCTAATAGATGAATTGAATTCATTAGAACAAACCCTTGTCGCATCATCTCAAGACATAAGTGAAGATCAAATTGAGACTGAGCAACACGTTTCTCATACTGACACTACCCCAATAGAGCCTATTGTTACCTCAGCCGAGGAAGAGGAAGAAGAAATGAGCAAAGAATTAATCGAGGAAGTTTCTGCCAAGTTGATTTCTCGCGCCCTGGAAGATGCGTTACAACCATTAAGTTCTGCTTTGCATAAGCTTGAAACGAGTACTCAAGAAAATAAGAGCGATATTCGAAAGCTTACGTCGAGACAAGATCAGAATATTAATTTAGTATCTCAGGCTGTACTTGATGCCAGCCTGAAGCAAACGAATACTCAAATACAAACGCAAATCACCAGTGAAGTTAAGAGTATTCGAGATTTACTTGAACAAAGAGAGGAGCTATCACCTAAAGCGCTTGAGCAAATTAAACAAATTGCTATCCAGAGCGGTGGAGAATCTGGCGCTCAAAGAGCTGAAAAAGCAGCCATGAGCGCAGCAGAAGCGGTAGCAGCCAAAGTGAGTGCGGCTCAAGCACAGATTCAGGTTCAACAAGATATTGCACCTTATGTACGTCAAGCTAAAAAAGCTAACATGATGGCCGTAATTGCAGTAATCGTTGCAACTGCTGCAATCATCACGAACTTCATACCTTAAACTTACTTGATTAACCTTAGAGCTTTGAAATAAATAAGGGGCAATATAATATTATGACGCACAAAGCGGCTTTATTAATTTGCCTTTTTATTGAATCTTTAGTCCCTAGCTTGCGATAAGCGCGACAAGCTCTTTTCATAAATACTTTTCTAGAATTAACATAAAGTCTGCTTTCACTCCCATACTCTTCATTAACCAGTAATGACCGCTGATCATTCGATCGATATATAAGCTTTCGACAGGTGGCTTAAAATGCGATAAGTACTTAAATAAGAGCGACGTGTTTTTTGCAGCCTCTATATGCAGCTTTGCTAGTTTAAAGTCATAGCTTCCTTCTGATAAAAATGGTTCAAAAAAGATATTTCGCCAAACGCTATAATAATTGCCGCCAGGTGAATCTTTACCCACAACACGAGCACCTAAACGCTGTAAAGCATCATCAACCAAGTCGTAATCTTCGTTTAAACTTGCCGCAATAGCATCTTTGTAAGCCAAAACTATTTCAGGCTTAAGTATTTTAATGCAACCAAAGTCATAAATAACAATGGTTCCATCTTTTCGAAAAGCGAAATTACCAGGATGTGGGTCGCCATGAATATGCTGAAAAACAAACAAGTGTTCTGCCAGCATTTTAAAGAGGTTCTCACCCAGCTTGTTTATTTGGGTCTGCGTGTAAGCCTTATCAGGAAGCTCATCCGCGTGATCTCCTTCAAGATACTCCAGTGTTAATACGTGGCGTGTGGACAACTCTTTAAAAACTGTAGGAATTAAAATATTTGAGTGGCTTGAATGAAAGGACTTAAAAAGTTCTATATTTTGAGCTTCATTCTCGTAGTCAAGCTCCTCATGAAGCCTTGCCTGAATTTCAGAAAACAAGGCATCAACACTCGCTTTAGGCAACTTTAATAAACCACCTAACTTTAGTGTTAGTCGAAGTTGCTTCAGATCAGAATCGCACGAACGATCAACGCCCGGGTACTGCACCTTGACAACAACCTGTTGATTATTATTTGTAACAGCGCGATGAACTTGACCTATCGAAGCCGATGCAAATGGCTCAACATCAAAGGATTTAAACAAAAGACTTAGTGAAGACCCAAGCTCAGCTTCCACTTGATTCTTTATGACAGAGAAATCGACTGGCGGTGCTTCTTTTTGGAGTTTTTTTAGTGCATCAGAAAATTCTTTAGGCAATAGGTCCTGTGTTTGGGAAGCTATTTGGCCTATTTTCATTACAGCGCCCTTTAACTCACCTAAAGTATCTACTATATCGTTAGCCATTTTTTCATAGGTGAGTTTTTTTCGTTCGACACTTTTAGCGTCATCTGAAAAAACGGATTGGACTTTTTCAGATGCGTAGCGGCTTGCTACGGTAGCGGTCATACTGGCAAGTTTAAAAAAGCGGCCGCCACGTGATGTGGTTGTTTTTTTTGACATATCAAATGCTCAGATTTGAAAAGCGAACTTAATCCAAGTAGAACCTTAAAAGTGTTATTCAAGGCTCTACATTAAAGTTCATTCTGGATCTCTACTTAATTTTTTACCATCTGTCGAAAAAGCAGAAATGCGATAGACTTTGTTATTAGGATCCGTGAACTCCTCACTCCACAATATAAAAAATTTATTTTCATTGATAGGTTTAACT
>JBFJZQ010000185.1:0-6648 GCA_041622015.1 Oleiphilaceae bacterium | reverse complement strand
TGAAGATGCTGATATATGGAGACTTAGCTTAGGCCTTGCTTACGTATTTTAAGGTTCCAACCGAAGTAATGTTAACACCGTAAATTCAGATACTGCCATCTGATCCGGCAATTTCATTAATCAATCGGCGCAACCATTGATGGTCAGCATTATGATGAAGAAGTGGACTCCATGCCATTTTCAAATCAAATGCGGGTATCTCGAAAGGTGGGGCTTTAACAATCAGCTTGCTACTATGGCTTTTCAATTTAGCCGCTCTCGAAGGCAAGGTTGCAATAAGGTCAT
Organism: Oleiphilaceae bacterium; assembly: GCA_041622015.1. Taxonomy (GTDB): domain Bacteria; phylum Pseudomonadota; class Gammaproteobacteria; order Pseudomonadales; family Oleiphilaceae; genus PZPK01. The sequence goes on along the minus strand of JBFJZQ010000185.1, from coordinate 6,363 downwards.
GCTGCTCGGCTAATAACATCGCTACCTGATAATGCCGTGTAAAAACACTTATATTTCTTTTTTCACCTATTCTTCCCAAGGCTTCATCAACCCAACCGAGGCGCTGCACATCATTCGGGTTTACACCGACCCCCACACCAAAGCCTGTTTTACTCACCCAAATATGGCTAGCCTCCAAATAACTCGTTAAATTGAAATTTTCAACTAAGGGGTTATTGCAGCTCATTAAACAAGAAAAGGTATCAGACCAAAGTGTTTTCTGATGAAAAGACTGAGGCAAGGTATCAAAGCGGTTAATCGCCATATCTACACGCCCTTGCTCAACATCCTCAAAAGACACATCACTGGGTGTAAGAACATCCAAAGTAATATTAGGTGATTGCTTTCGGACTTCGCTTAGCACGGCAGGAATGAGTGTTGATTCAGCATAATCACTCGCCATAATGCGAAACACTCTCTGGCTGTTTAGGTCAAAATCACGCTCAGGCTGAATCACCTTTTCAATATTAAATAAAATCTCTCGTACTGCTGGCTTCAAAGAAAGGGCTAAAGCCGTTGGTACCATACCATCACTGGTACGTACCAATAATGGATCTTCAAATAACAATCTCAATCGTTTTAAACCATTACTCATCGCTGGCTGAGTAATACCTAGATGACTCGCAGCTTTAGTAACGTTTTGCTCACGCAGCAAAACGTCTAAATGGACTAAAAGATTTAAATCGACTGAATTGAGATCCATCGGTCTTTTTCCTGGCAATCAGCAATAACTAGACTTCATGATACAGCTCACTCCCCGACTCTTTAAACTTCTCAGACATATTTTCCATGCCTTTTGCAGCTTCCTGATCTGCTGCATAATCACGAACTTCTTGAGAGATTTTCATAGAACAGAATTTGGGGCCACACATTGAACAAAAATGCGCGACTTTAGCTGAATCCTTTGGCAAAGTTTCATCATGATAAGCACGAGCAGTATAAGGGTCGATAGCAAGATTAAATTGATCTTCCCATCTGAATTCAAATCTTGCTTTAGACATCGCATTATCATGAATCTGGGCACCGGGGTGACCTTTAGCAAGATCAGCCGCATGAGCGGCAATTTTATAGGTGATCAGGCCTTGCTTAACATCTTCTTTATTAGGTAAACCCAAATGTTCTTTGGGTGTCACATAACACAGCATGGCACAGCCATACCAACCAATCAAAGCAGCACCAATGCCAGAAGTAATATGGTCATAACCTGGCGCAATATCTGTTGTTAATGGGCCAAGCGTATAAAAAGGCGCTTCGTCACAATGCTTTAATTGCTCTTCCATATTGGCTTTTATCATATGCATCGGCACATGACCTGGGCCTTCGATGAAGGTTTGAACATCGTGTTTCCAAGCAATTTTTGTTAACTCCCCTAAGGTTCTTAATTCCGAAAATTGCGCCTCATCATTTGCATCAGCGACTGAGCCAGGTCTCAAACCATCGCCTAATGAAAAACAAACATCATAGGCTTTCATTATTTCGCAAATATCTTCGAAGTGAGTGTATAAGAAGTTTTCTTTATGATGTGCTAAACACCATTTAGCCATGATAGAACCGCCACGACTTACGATACCAGTCACACGCTTAGCCGTCATTGGCACATAACGCAGAAGAACACCTGCATGAATGGTAAAGTAATCAACACCCTGCTCTGCTTGTTCAATTAATGTGTCTCTGAATAACTCCCAAGTAAGATCTTCAGCAACGCCACCACATTTTTCTAGCGCTTGATAAATAGGCACCGTTCCAATGGGCACAGAGGAATTTCTGATAATCCACTCGCGTGTTTCATGGATATTTTGACCCGTTGATAAATCCATTACGGTATCGCCACCCCAGCGAGTTGACCAAACTAACTTTTCTACCTCTTCTTGAATTGAAGAGGTGACAGCTGAATTACCAATATTAGCATTCACTTTTGTTCTGAAATTACGACCGATAATCATAGGTTCAGTTTCAGGGTGATTTATATTATTGGGGATAACCGCACGGCCACGTGCCACTTCATCGCGAACAAATTCAGGCGTAATCACTTTAGGGATAGATGCACCGAAGCTTTCGCCGGGATGTTGGTTTTTGCAAGCTTCATCCAATTGCGCTTCTGACAGCGCCAAGTTTTCACGTATGGCAATATATTCCATTTCTGGCGTGATAATACCCTGTCTTGCATAATGCAACTGAGTCACATTCTTACCGGCTTTTGCTTTTCTTGGTTGCCGTTTACAGTCAAACCTTAAACCTTCAAGTGCCATATTTTGTTCACGGATATTTGCATAATCAGAACTAAGGCCTGTTAACAACTCAGTATCATCACGCTCTTCGATCCATGACTGCCTTAGAGCTCCCAAGCCTTTTCGAACATCTATCTGTATATTCGGATCTGTATAAGGACCAGAAGTGTCATATACCCTAACCGCTTCATTTTCTTCAATTTTACCGTTTTGAAGCTTTGTGGGACTTAAAGCGATTTCCCTCATGGCAACATTAATATCTGCTCTGCTACCTTGAATATAAATTTTTGATGATGCCGGAAACGGCTGTGTAGATAAGGCATCGACTTGAGCTGTTTCACTCAGTTTAGGAAAAGATTTTGCAGACATTTAATGCTCCATATAAGTAAGGTATTCGTTATATAGCAACATAAGAAAGGAAGGTAGCTTGTACCACCTTGTTCCCTACGCTGGTGCTAACCAAATCAGGTTCTACGGGTCCCAGCTGAATACAACATTTAAATACTGTATGTGCATAGCTTTTGGTCTCAGCCTTCACGGAGGCGCCCCGACAAGTTCATTGATTGTAGGGATGGGCATTCTAGAAGGCAAGCGATAACACGATCTATTCTCGGTAATCGTTAAGACATAAAAAAAGGCATCGATAAGGATGCCTTTTAGAGGGGTTGATTTTGAACGATTAGCTAAAATCTACCGCTTCCTGATAAAAAGATTTCGGAATTCGAATGTTGGTTGTGAATGACCTGAAATCATCATCCTCATTACCTGCATCAAGTATTACTTCTATACTTCCACCTTCTTTTTCAAGGAAACCTTTAACAGCATCCATACCCACACCGCGGCCGGAAACATCGGTTACAGCATCGGCGGTTGAAAAACCTGAAGAGAAAATTAGGTTAGCAATTTCAGCTGCACTTGGTTTTGGATCAGACGCTTGATAGATAGCTTTTTCAACCGCCATTTTATAAATTCTGCTAATAGCAATACCACGACCATCATCACGAATAGCCAGATTAGCGCCATTCTCATCAGGCGTTACCTTTAGTGATATTGTGCCACTATCCGGCTTGCCCTTTTGTTGACGCTCTTCAATACCTTCAATACCGTGATCCATGGCATTTCTAAAGACGTGCATAAAGATGTTATTCAAGGTTGAACTTGCATGACTTTTAACCAGTATGCCGGCATTATCGATTTCGACATTCGGCTTACCCTTACCTAACTGATCTGCCAGTGAGTTCGCAGATTGAATGACATCTGAGATCACTTCTTCTATAGGCTTAGCTTCCATAGACATCAGCATACTGTATGCTTCAGCAACAACAGTTTTTACGTCCTGATTCATATCTGTTTGCGTTAAGGACTTAATTTTATCTAACCAAGAAGACACTCTTTCTGGGTCAAGCGATATACCACTTGATGCTTCAGAATCACGACCTAGTTTCTCACGGAACACCACAGCATATTTATTTAATATATCTTCAGCGCCTGATAGTTCTTCTAACAATTTAGCCTGATTCCATTGAACATCTTCGTTTTTACGTAGGTCGTCGTAAGTACTTTCAACTTCATGAACGATATCCGTAACCTGGCTCAAGCCATAGGTACGCGCATTACCTTTAACGGTATGCATCGAACGGAAGAGACCGGCAATTACATCTAGATCTTTAGTTGTATTGGCTTCAATCAATTGGCGACACTCTGCCAAGAACCCTTCACCTGTGCTTAAGAAGTCCTTGAACTTAGCGGCGTCTACAGCCAATATTTCACCAATAATCGCCAATTCACGTTTCTGGCCTTCGGCTTCGGCTTCAAGAGCTTTAAGTTCAGTTACATCACGAACGGTCACCATCAGCTTATCGACTTCACCCGATTCACTAATAATAGGATCCCAATCTAACTCTAGTATTTTCTCACGACCATCTTCCATTTTAATGACCATTTCTGTCATTAAACAATGTGAGTTGAAGTCATACATCATTTCATCTTCGCCGACGATTGCATCAACACCCGTGATATTCTGGTCAACAGAATCAGATCCCGCAGTCGTGTTACTAAACAATAAGTCTGCAAAGTTTCGATCTGCGATACGATCTGTTTCAAATATTTTTTCAAGGTAAGAAGCATACTCTGGATGAATCAAGCCACCCGCGGTAATGGTAAATAAGCCCTGATGCATGTTAGCCATCATGTTCGCTATATCATTATTCTTCTGTCTTAATTCAGCAGTACGTTCTTCGACCTTAGCTTCTAGGTTTCTGTTTTGCTCTTCGATCACTTCACGCATACGAATACTTTTAATAGTCGTTACGAGAGATCGTGCTACCGAAGAAACAAACTCATAGTCACTGTCAGCAAAACTAACATTCTTAACATCACCCGATAAATTGATGACGCCGACTAATATATCCTTATCAACAAGGGGAACACATAACAGCGCTCTTTCGGAGCCTGCTGCATTTGAAACAAAGTTTTTATCTTTTGATGTATTCGGCACAAAGATAGTTTTTTTAGTTTCAGCCGCTTTTCCTAAGATGCCCTGACCCATTTCAAACTTAGCTGCAGATGAGCCTGTATCAATAGATTTTGGAGGAAAATGTGCTTTTACTTCTAACTGGTTTTTATCATTCGTTAGATACACTGAGCCTTGGCCAACACCTATTTTTTCATGCATACTTTGCAGTACTTCTTCAAGCGCGATATTTTGACTCTGCGCACCCGCTAACGATCGGCCAATTGCATTCAGCTTGGCTAAATCAATCATTTTCTTACGAATTGCCAAGCGCATTGAATTGAAGTTTTGTGCTGCAAGCAATATCAAAACAATTAACATCACAATTGATAGCTTAAAACCAAAGTCTAGACTATCTGACACTTCACCTTGAAGTTGAATAAACTGCTCATCTGCAGCTTTCAGCAACTGATCAAGAGAATCAATTGCAAGTGTAACGGATGCATCGGCTTCATCTAATTTAGATTTGGCTATATCAATTTGCTCAAGCTGCTTTAATTTATGGTCAGCAATAGAAGGCGTTTTCAAGACATGTTCGCTTAGAGCATCATAAGCATCATTCGCTGAAGGAACCAAGCCCTGCTCATCGAAATCAGAAAATATAATGGCACCCTTATCAAACCAAGCTCTGGAGTCATTTATAGAAAAGGTGAAGTTACCCATCCCACCACTTACCAAACCTTTATCTTGGGTAATTTTGATTTCTTCTATGGTTTTAAATAGGTTATTTATGAGCGTAAGCGATTGATTTGCAAAGCCTGTCACTAACTCCATTTGATCCTGATATTCTTCAGGGGCCATAAAGTATTGAATTTCATCAATTGAAGCCCCCACCCCATCAATAAGATTAAATAAGATATCAACTTCACCTAGCATTCGATTTCTAGCTGCCAGCACTTCAGTTTTTGCATCAAACATGTCATTAACAGCTTCTCGATAATGCGCATAGTTATTTTTCACTGTGGTAACCAGACCCGACATTTCTGGGTCATTACCCGCTAAAGCAGCCAGACTAGTATATTTTTTATCGAAACTGGCAGTACCTGTATCAAACGATTTCTTATAAGCATCAATTTGATCTTGATTGGCGGCATTGAATGCTAAGGAGCTCAACTTTGCCAACTTCAGTAACTGAATCTGTACATCGTTACTTTCTTTTACAACTGGAACAGCAGTTTCATTCACTAAAGAGGAAGAACCATTAATATCATTCAGATTCCAAAGCGAGGAAAGTCCGGAAGTTAGAAGTAGAAGGATAATAATGGCAAAACCAAGACCAACTTTTTGATTAAACGATAATTGCAACATAGTTATATTCTTTCTTATTAAAAGCCCTGTGGATTACGTTCTACTTTTACTTTAGCCCAGTTTTTTTGATTGTCATGATTTCTTTTGTTTTCTTTTATTTTTTTTCAGCAACTTTTGAATATGCTGCTAATATATTTTTATGCCTTTAATTTCAAATAGATTGAGAAATAACCTACATGAACAATAACCTCATTCTCTTCTCAGTTGCCGCTTTTGCTCTTGGAGCACTCTTGGTCTTTCAACTAAGTAGAAAACACTTCTTAAAAAAATTAAATC
>JBFJZQ010000184.1:0-6658 GCA_041622015.1 Oleiphilaceae bacterium | reverse complement strand
TTCAGACAAAACTATAAACTACCAAACAGAAACTAACTGGAATAAATATATTGAATACTGTCAAGGAGCTGTTTAAATAATATCTGTATCCAGTATCTTTAGTCATTGATAGCTTTAATAGTTTTTCGAAGAGCCATTTCATTATTTATTTACTATTATCATTAGGCAAAATACCAGATTATACTAGCAGTAATTTTTTAACCTGGAGCCTAATAAAAATGCCAAAAGCAAGTGAAATAAAAAAGAATGCAGCGCTTGAAATTAACGGAGATGCTTATATTGTACGCGATATCGAACGCTCTGTTCCGCAGGGTCGCGCCGGTGGCAGCATCTATCGTATGCGCCTCTATAGCGTTGCCACGAATCATAAGATCGATGAAACCTATAAAGATTCAGACATGCTTAAGCTGGCAGACTTAATCAAGCGTCCCGTGACCTTCTCCTACGCTGACGGTGAAGAATATGTCTTTATGGATAGTGAAGACTATTCATCTTACAGTCTTAATAAAGAAACCATTGCCGAAGAATTGTTATTCATTAATGAAGACACTCAAGGTGTGCAGATGATCATGGTGAATGAAGCGCCTGTTGCGCTTGATATTCCTTCCTCTGTTGAACTTGAAATCGTCGAAACAGCCCCCTCTGTTAAAGGCGGCTCTGCTACCGCTAGAACTAAACCTGCCACGCTTTCAACGGGCTTGGTGGTACAGGTTCCAGAACACATTTCAACGGGTGACAGAATTAAAATTAATGTGGAAGAACGCAAGTTTACGAGTCGTGCTTAATATAAAGAACTAACAACACAAATAAAAAACGACACATAAATGTATATGAATACCCAATAGCGTGCTCATACCTTAGATGTCGTTTTCTGAATTTCAGTTGATCAATAACAATATTTGGGAAGTTTTATTCTTTATTTCCGATGCCTTTCAGTAATCGTCCTAAAATATCTGCGCCGGTGATGACTCTAGGTTCAGTTTCTGGCCAAACCAGAATGACATCGGCGTGCAACACATCGTCTGATTCTGGTTCTAAATCGTGCGCAATTTTTAAGGCATTCATCGCCTCACCCAACGAGCATTCACTATCTTCAATAATCAGCGGGCGATGACAGTAAGCATACGGGTCTTTGTTGGCATCTTCCGATAAGGTGGCGCGGATAAATCCGTCGGCATCTAGCATAAGCAGTGGCTTGTTGTTCTCATTCGATAGGAGTACCCATTTGTGACCGGAACGATTAACGGCATGTGTAAATTCAGCATATTCAGGTGAGCCAAATTCCGGTAATAAGGGCAGGTCAAGCTTGCAAGGCAGTTTCAAAATACTCTCTGGGTCAAGTTTTTCACCTTCCTGGCTAACGGTGATTTTATCCATTTGTAAAAAGTTAAGCGCGCCCACTCCTTGAATATGTTCCATATCGGTATCTTCCGATTCTATATGCGCATTAATAATGGCGGTTAATTCCTTTTCCCTAAAATAGGTAATGCCTTCTCTGCCTAACCAGCCATCGAGTATCAACGCAGTCAGTTTGGCTACCGGGAAGAGTAGTATTTGGTAAAACTTAATGACCGGTGTCAGTTTTGAGGCAATCCTTAAGGCGTTGCGAGAAAAATAGGCTTGTGGAATGATTTCACCCAGAAAGGTGATAACGATGGTCGAAAACATAAAAGAGTACATACCCGCCAGCACAGAATCCGATAACAAGGTGAGTAAAACGTTAATAGAAACGTTGCCCCATAAAATAGTCGAGAGCAAAAAGTTTGAGTCTTCACGCATGGATAAAATAACTTGGGCGCTCTTTTTTCCATGCTTGGCTTCAACCTCTAATTGAAGTCGGCTGAGGCTAAAAAATGCCAGGTTTAAGCCAGAAAAAACAGCTGATTGAGTAATGCAAAAAACAATACCCAGCCAGATTAGAAGGTCGTATGTCATAGAGATTGTCCGGAATAATAACCAAAGGAAAACAACATAAATTTGGCTACGATAAATTTATGTTGCTCAATTTTTTAAAAATGAAATAGAGACAGAAACTTATTCTGCTTTTCTAAAGCCATTTTCAGGATTAAGTATTTTAACTTCACGCTGTGGGAAGGGTATTTCGATGCCATTGTCGCGTAAGGTTTCGAAGATAATTAACATCAAGTCGCCCCCGACGCGATTCCTGCCATCATCTACGCCCATCATCCAAAACTCGACGAACATATTAATGCCAGAATCACCGAAACTATCAATTTCACAATCGGGTCTTTCTTCGATTGGAACATCTGCGCCGCTAATGACTTGAGGATGCTTGCCAACAGCTTCTTTGATAAATTCAACCATGCTGCGCACATCCGTGGCATAAGGTACCGAAAAGTCGACACGGTATCTCTGTTTTGGGTCTTTATGCGTCCAGTTGATCATCAAGGAAGAAACGAATTTTTCGTTGGGTACCAGAATGTCTTTGCCGTCATAGGTTTCGAGCACCGTATAACGCATTTTAAATTCACGAACAAAGCCCTTTTGGCCATCATCCAGTTCGACAAAATCACCGACGGTGAGTGAACGGTCAAGTAGAATGATAATCCCTGAAATGAAATTGGAAGCGATGGACTGAAGACCAAGACCTAAACCCACACCGACGGCACCGCCAAAAACGGCTAAGGTCGTGAGATTAATGCCCATCACATTGAGTAATAATAAGACGATAATGCAGAATAGGGTCACCTCGAAAAGCTTCGAGAAAACTTCTTTGGTTGGCATATCCAGGGTGTCTTGTTTTTTGATAATGGCCTTGCCGAAGTTATTCGATGCCCGGCCTAACCAAAATAGAAAACCACCAAAAATAATCACCCGCACGACACCATAGGCAGAGATGCTAACGTTGCCAACATGGAGTGAAATTTCTTCTAAGGACTCGATAACCGTAGGCAATAGATCGAGCATATTCAGAAATAAAATGGGCAGGCCTACCCATCTGAACAGCAATGCGGCAAAGGGTTGAACAACAAATACCCGAATAAGTGAATTGAAAAATAATAACACGGCTATCGACAGGGCTGTTTCAATTAGCCAGGGTGAATAGGCTAATCGTTCACCCATTTTTGTGGATATTTGTAAAAGAATAATGGCGAGTAAGGGGAATAATATTCCACCTACTCTGTAGGCAAATTTTCTGAGGGGATGAGCGCTATTAGAGGGAATGTTATGGGTTAGGCCAATGTTTTCTCTTACTTTATACGCCGCAAAAAAAGCAAAGGTATAAATCATTAAAATGACGAATAATTGCATGTAGGTATGCGTGCTGCTGATGGTTGAGAGAAAAACCTGAAAGTATTCTTCAATCGTGCTTGAGAGTTGCGTGTATTCCATAAATTCCCTGAATTTTTATAGTAATGGTATAGCTAGGCTATGGCGTATATACCACAGCTTTAAAAGATAATCAGTTTTTTTCAGCAATTGAGTCTAACAATCGCTTAATACCTGCAATTACCAGCCTGCTGGAACACAAGAGAGAGCAAGATCTCTCTTGTTTTTGTTTGCTAGCAGCCCGCTATGCATATGCCTTTTTCATTGAAGCTCATGGTGTGTCCACTCAAGGGTAAGTGCACACGAGCGGTGGTCGCCTTCATGAAGCTTTCTGTGCGCGTGTTGGGTAGCAATTTTCCTTTTTTGGTTGCTGCTTCGTTGGCATGTGAAGCAATGACTGAAATAGGTTTAATCATCTCATTCACAACATAAGCTGCCTCGGTTGGGCCTGTAGTATAAGTGTCACCAATATTCATAACAACGAGCTGAGGTTTATAGTAGTGACCCACAATTTCTTTTTGTTCGGCTGTCATGCCGGTATCGCCCGATAAATAAACATTCAAACCATTACTGAATTTAAGAATGTAGCCTGTCGGTGGGCCAACATATGCTGTGACGCCAGCTTCCTCTAAGTGTTCGCCATATTTACCGCCAATAAAAGCAGCTGAAAGTCCGTTGCTATGAGCCGCCGGCACGGTGGTCATTGCTACACCACCTTTGTTTATCATGGCTCCAAAGCGTACTAAGCGAGATTTCTTTGGGTCACCGCCTGCCTTAGCTAATTGCTTGGCAAAGAAAGCCGGCATTTCACTACCGGTAATGATGTCAGCCTGTTTTGCAAGGGCGATGTTGACGGAATTTGATTCAGGTGTCGCGGCTACGCCAAACACGGGTTGGTCGCAAGAGCCAAGATTAGTGGAGGCTATATGTTTATCGCCAAGATGATCGCCGTGAACGTGGCTCACCAACACAGCATCGATTCTACCTAAGCGAGGGTCATCCTTGCCAGCAACGGTTCTGCCTGCATCATAAAGAATGCGTGTGCCATCCGGATCCTCGAAAATAAGGGCTCTGTCTAATGGACAAAACTCGCCATCATGACTTCCTAAAGGCGTTATTTTTACCGTATCTGACAACGCGAAGTGGCTGCTTAAAGCTGCCCAGATAATAAGGACTGAATTTGTTGTTTTTCTCATTATTGTAGTCTCCTGAATGCTCATGAACTAACTATACGCTCATTAAGTGCAATTGGATGATGGGGATGAGGTTTCTGGTGTTAAATCTGACCTCTTGAGTGTGTCTATGAGTGTGCGTGAACGATGCCGATTAAGGGGGGATAAGCTCGGTGTTCAAATTTGAATGTCTTGTGACTTAGCTTAAGCTTGACTATTCTTTCGCTTCATACTCTAATCGGCCCTTCGGCTATTCAACTATAGGTATATTTATGAAGGTATTAGTGACGGGAGCGAATGGTCATATTGGTTCCAATGTGGTTAGGTCATTGCTTGCTCAGGATTATCAGGTTAAAGCATTTATTCGAAAGGGTGCAGACACCCGTGGCTTAGATGGTTTAGATATCGAGTACTGCTACGGCGATGTCATGAAATTAGAGACATTGGAAGAAGCGGTTGTTGGCTGTGATGCAGTCATCCATCTCGCAGCCGTTTATAAAACCATCGCCAAAACGCCCGAAGAAATTGTCGAGCCAGCGATTGAAGGCGCTAAGAATATTTTTGCTGCGGCGCACAAAGCAGGCATTAAGCGCGTTGTTTATACCAGCTCAATTGCATCGATTGGTTTTTCCTATGACCGCAATAAGTTATTAACCGGTGCCGATTGGAATCAGGATGCACATAACCCTTATTACATTGCCAAGACTCAGAGTGAGAAAGCTGCACAAGAATTAGCGCGCAAATATGATATTCATTTAGTGGTTATTTGTCCTGCCATCGTCATGGGCGCCTATGACTACCGTATTACGCCTTCAAACCAAATCGTGATGGATTGGATTAATGGCTCAGGCCAAACATACATCGGTGGCATGAATGTGGTTGATGTGCGAGATGTGGCCGACTTCCATGTTGCTGCCTTAACCAAAGGTGAAAATTGCCGCCGTTATATTGCGGGCGGTGAAAACTGTGTGGTTAAAGATTTAGGTGACAAAGTAGCGAAAATGACTGGCCGAAAACCAATGCATTTGCCAACGGGTCGTAAAACAACTTTATTCTTTGCCAGCATTGTTGAGAAAGTCTGTAAGTTGTTTGGTATTACACCGCCATTTACCTATGACTTAATCTATGAAGTGTCTGAACGATGGGGGTTTTATGACTTCCAGGATAGTATCGACACCTTTGGTTTTACGCCCAGAAAATCGGATGAGACCTTAAAGTCTGCAATCAATTGGTTATTGGATACCGATAAAATTAAGCCCGGTATTGCGGAAAAAGTAAAAGCGAGAATGGCTGAAGCGTAGAGCTCTTCGACAGTATCTCAGAGGACGTTTATGCCCGTTCATTGAGATCCTGTTGAAATGAGTTCGATGAAACTCAGAGTTTAATTTGGAATACCCTTCGACGGGGCTCAGGGACCGGTAAACCGCTCGTTGAGCTCGTCGAAACGTGTCTGGTTATAACTGGGCGCCCTTCGACACTTCGGCGGGCTCAGTGCAGGCCAAGCTCAGGGAGCGTATTTAGGGCTCAGGGACCGAAACAAACTCAGTTCTGAGGCGGGTGCTTTTCATCCCACTTGCGTTGTTGTTTTTCATTAATATAGTCTGGAAACCATTTTACGCTGGGAAAGAAGATGACTCTGACCAAACCTATGAGCATCCAAAGATAACAAACGGTAAAGACTAAGCCGCAGCTCCAAGTAATATATTCAAAGTTAGACGAGATAAACTTAATACACCACCATGAAATAATGTCTGTCAGGGAGGCAATTAGGCCAATTGGAAAAATCCATTGATAGACTTTCAAACGATTAAAATGCAGTGAGAAGGGAATACCCACAATAAAAAAACTCGTCGTGAAGCCGAATAAATGAGCATGGGTGAATGCGATGAGTTTTCCCATACCCATTTGTTGGAAATAGGCGTGGGCATCGCCATGAAGCGTGACTTGGTAATGTGCTTCCCAGCCACCAAAAAACAAAGCGATACCGTAAAGCACCACCGCCATGCCGATGCCACGTTGTGCTGCAATAGGTAGATCATGAAGGTTGAAGGTTAGGGCAGTTTGCTTAAAAGGGATTAGCCATCTGACCATCCAGCACGCAATAAAGAAAAAACAAACTAAGGCGATAGGTCCACCAACGGTCATCCAAGCTGGTTTTTCCGGTGGCAAAATAATCAGAGTCTCTTCAGCAATGG
>JBFJZQ010000183.1:0-6665 GCA_041622015.1 Oleiphilaceae bacterium | reverse complement strand
AGACCTAATGGGGAAGCTAGAAGATTCACTTGAAACAATTACGCAATTACGCCATCAACACCAACAAATAATGAAAGAAAAAGAAAAAGAAAAAACTGAAACCCTGGCAAAATTAAACGAGCAGCTTGATTCAAGAAAAATGGCTTATACAGCCTTAGCAAATCGTCAGCAAGAAATGCGTGACGAGATGGATAAATTAAATAATTTAACAAATTCAAAAGATATGCAAATTGAAAAACTTAAAAAAGATAATCAAAGCTTAAGCAGCCAAATTTCTGAAAAAGTAAAAGAAATAGGAAGTTATAAGAAAAGAATTCAAGTTCTTGAAAATAGTTATACCGAATTAGAATCTAAGCTCAATGCAATAGTTTCCCCAGTGGGCACAACAAATACTAAAAAACCAAATCAGAACAGCACGAACTCTCAACAAACTGAAGCATCAAGAAAAATTACAGGCTTAGAAGAAATTAGAAAACCGGTTTCAGACAGCAAGGCTAATGTAGATAAGCAAGATCAAAGCTTTAATCATAATGAAATTTCTATCCTGCCTTAGTGATAAAGGCTTAATTATAGGATGATTCAAGGTTTTTTTACTTTATGTACGATAGAGAACAGAGAGTTTTTGCAGGTTTTTTATGATCTGATTTCGCTAATATTAGGAATATTCTCCAAGGAAGATCATGAAGAATCAATCAAATTCTAGCCCGTTTTCTTTTCTTATTTCTCTTTCTTATCAGTTTTAATATCCACACTGCAACAAATAATTATTAAGAAAGCCATACTTACCTGTATGGCTTTCTTAGATATTCAAACTATAAGCTTACTTGTCTGCGCCCTCAAGAGTAGGTCGATGCTATCAGCAGACACTGGCTTACTAAACCAAAATCCTTGCCCTACATCACAATGATGTGTTTGTAAAAACTCTAGCTGCGCAAGTGTTTCAACACCTTCAGCGATCACTGTTTGGTTTAGGTTTTTCCCCATTCCAATGACCGCAGAGACGATGGTTGCATCATCAGCATCGGTAATAATGTCATGCACAAATGATTGATCTATTTTTAAGGTATCTATCGGAAATTTCTTTAAATAACTCAAACTTGAAAAGCCGGTGCCAAAGTCGTCAATAGCAAGCTTAATACCGAGCTTTTTTAATGACTGCAATAACTGAATTGAGGATTCAATATCGTGCATAAGTAAACTTTCAGTCAGCTCCAACTCTATGAACTGTGCAGCAACTCCGGTACTTTTAAGCGTTTGTTTTACTGCTTCCAAAAAACCTTTATGCCTGAATTCCAAAGCAGAAATATTAACGGCTACAGGAACCACAGTAACATCTGAATCCATCCAAATACGAATTTGACGACAAACTTCCCCTAAAACCCATTGCCCGAGCGGCACGATCAAGCCACATTCTTCTGCTATTGGAATGAAATCTTTAGGATAAATTAACCCACGTTTTGGGTCTTCCCATCGAATGAGTGCTTCAAGGCCATTTATTTTACCTGTGGCAAGGTCGTACTTAGGTTGATAATGCAGAAAAAACTCTTTATTTTGAATAGCTCTGCGTAAGCGAACTTCAACTTGCATCCGTTTAACCGATGAAATATTCATCTCTGATTTAAAGAACTCATAACGGTTACGCCCTTTTTCTTTTGCGTTATACATTGCGGTATCGGCATTTTTAAGTAATGTTTCTACATCGTTTCCATCTTCTGGGAAAATGCTAATACCTATACTTGGCGTAATATGCAGTTCATTTTTATCAATATGATGTGCTTGTGCAAGTGAAGAAAGTATTTTCTCGGCTATATGGGAGACATCCAGCGCACCTTCAACTTCCGATAGCAGAATAACAAATTCATCACCGCCCAGCCGACTCACCGTATCTGCATTTCTGACACAAGATATTAAACGCGCAGAAACTGACTTTAGTAGCTTATCGCCAACGAAATGCCCAAGCGAATCGTTAATATACTTAAAAAAATCTAAATCAATAAATAGCAATGCTAGTATCTTAGTATGCCGTTTTGCTTGCATTAATGCTTGCAATAAACGATCTTCTAACAGCAGCCTATTGGGTAATCTTGTCAAAAAATCATGATGCGCGAGATGTGCCATTTTTTGCGCCATCGCAACAGACTGGGTGACATCATGGAAGACGATAACCGCTCCAGAAACCTTGCCATGTCTATCGTGAATTGGAGCCGCAGAATCTTCGATAGGTGACTCTAAACCATCTCGACGTATCAGTACGCTATCACTTGCAAGCCCTACAATAATATCTTCTTTCATTGCTCTTATTGATGGATCTGCAACAACTTTACCGGTTTTGCTATTAATGATATGAAATACTTCGGCAAGAGGTTTTCCCAATGATTCAGAACAGGACCAGCCGGTCATTGACTCTGCTGCTTTATTTAAATATGTAACTCTACCTTTTAAATTGCTGGTCATGACCGCATCACCAATAGAGTTTAGCGTCACTTCTGCTTGTTCTTTTGCATCATAAAGTGCTTCTTTTGCTATTTTTAATTCAAGCTCATTTACTTTTCGTGCGCTAATATCTTCAAACGTTTGAACATAACCGGCTGAAGCTTTACCTGCTTTCATTGGAGCGCTATGAACTCTTGTCCACATGACAGACTCGTCATTTTGCAAGAAGCGAAATTCTGTTTTGAAGTCGGCATGCTCCAATTCTGCTTGTTGCCATTCTGCATAGACACGCTGCCGATCATCAGGATGCACCGCTGTAGTCCAGTTTGTCTCCTGGGTTCTCTTAAAATCAATACCTGATATTTTTTGGTAAGCAGCGTTGGTATAGATACAATTTCCTTGCGAATCTGATACGAATATACCTAAGGGTGAATTGTCACTCATAGTGCGAAACTTCGTCTCACTGAGTGTAAGTTGGTAGCGTGAACTATGGCTGTCGATCATACAATTAAGAATATTAGGCAACCAATAGTGATTCAGTTGGCTTTTATCTAAATAATCGTCAGCACCTTGCGCTATTACTTTTCGAATAAGCTCTACGTCATCGTTTTCAAGCATAACAACGAAGAGTGTACTCTTTGCATATTTGGATAGACGATGGATATCATTACTTGTAGATCCGTTTAAATCTTGTAAATCCAAGAGAACAACACTGAATTCTTCACGCGATAGGCGCTCAATAGAGTCGTCAATTGAGCGAGTCCATTTTACATGATAATTACCTCTGTTTATTCCGCACAAAGATTTGCGCACAAGCCCAGCCCGATCAGGATCTTTATCCACCAGGAGTACTTTATAAATTGGCTGGTCGTCTTTCATTTTATTCGCTTCCCTAGCTTTTACTTTATTTGAAGTGAGTGCTTAAAAAATTGTTTAATTCAAATAAATAAAAACAATGATTTATTTAAATTATTTCAGGTGAATTCAAGAATAATTTTGAGCAATTATTACTGACATATTCAGAAATATAGGGAGATACGATTTATTGCGTCTGTGCGCGAACGTACATACCACTATTCGTTCAAGCCATCAGTTATAGAAGCAGGGGTTATTAATGGATAGGCCTTAAATTAAAAAAAGAACCTCTTAGATAGATAGGTTCTTACGCATTTGCTACCAAAATAAATTTCATAATAAAAGCTAATGAACAGGCGCTTTTACAATTTCAAAAATTAAATCTTTAGTGATAATGCTTTTTACGCCTTTTATATTTTTCGCAGTTTTAATTGCAGAAGTGTGTTCAGCTTGGTTATCTACACGACCACTTAAAGTAACAACGCCATCATGCGTAGAAACTTTTATACTAAGCCCGGGAACTTGTTTGGTATAAACAAGTGAAGATTTCACTTTGTCGGTTATCCACGAATCACTAACGACACTTTCAACGACTATGGCTTCGTTATCAGATTGTGTTTTTTTTACAGGTATGCTGGTCTTTTCTTCATTGTTATTTTTCATAAATACTCCTTCATTTGCTTAATTGACGCTTACTAAATGAAGAGTATAAGAAGTTACTTAAGAAAGTTCGGTGCGCTTTCGCACCAACCTTTAAATATATTCATAAACCTTGAATAATTCAGGGGAATAATAAAACTAGGGGATTGTCAGAAGCATGACGGGTACCACTAAACTTTTCTTTCCTTACCGCTTAAAGCTCGTTTTTTATCATCAGCTTGCACGTAAACCGTGTCGGTTGTCGCCATACTGGCATGGCCCAAATCTTCTGAAACATCTTTAAGCGGCCGGCCGCGCTCAATCTCTAAACTGGCGCCGGTATGCCGTAACCAGTGAGTCGACACCTCTTTAAATTTGCTCGCTGAATCTTCGCCCTGGCTCGCTTTAATTTTCTCATAAGTTGTGTCGAAAACTTCTTGCACAAGCCTGGAGAGCTGGCGGGAAGTCATACCACCTCGGCCACGAATTTTCTCAAGGATAGGGTGGTTTTCACCCGATACCGGTAAGCTATTTAAACCTCTGTAGGCTCGGTAGCGTTTTAAATATATTAAAAAACTAGACGGAACGGTAATATCTCTGATTTTCCGGCCTTTCCCGTAAATTTTAAGCCACCAATTTTTATCGTGATCCTGCCAAAAATGACTCATCACTGGTGACCAGTCAGAGCGTTCTGAAAACTCTGAAATACGTAAAAATAAGGTCTTTAAGGATGCAATGAGGAACAAATTACGCTCATAACGGTCATCATTATCAGCCATGGCCAAAGCCACTTTTAGTAAATATTCCCATTGATCTTCAGATAAGCGCTTAACGTCTTTGACTTGGGCATCCTTGATAAAGTATCGACAATCTTTTTTAGCAATCTGAACGGGATTTCCAAAACAATACTCTTCATCCATTAAGTGTTTATAAAAAGCGTTAAGCGCATTAATGTTGAATGCAAAGTTTGTTGTGAAGGCCGATATTTCTTTTTGTCTGGCTTGGATTGATCACCCTTCGCCAGCATTAAACGAAAAGGCGCCCAATCCAGGTTCTGAACAAATAAACCGTTTTGAAGCAGAAACTTTTCATGATTCGTTAAGCAAATCCAAGATAACGGCGGCTGCCAACAAAAATCGGCATATTCGAGAATGTCTTTTTTTCGAAACTCATCAATCGGCGTATTTTTGATTAAGAAGGCCCAAAGCAAAAACTTTTCAACTTCGGATCTGAATCTTGTATATGTATGTTCGGATTTGTTTCGGCCAATATATGAAAGAAAATCCTGACCCCATTTCCATGTTTGTATTTTCCATGGATCTTCACCTTTGAAGTATTGAAATAGCTCAGGAAATTCTTCCAATTGAACTTCTTTTAGCTCAGCATAGATAGGGTATAAAGGAATTGGCTTTGGGGCCGCCATATAGAATCTCTTGTTGAAAGTTGGGTGAATTAGCCGTATGCGACATTTAATACTAAATATCTGAAAACATAAAGCTTAGCTATAGCGGAACAGTTTAGTGTCTTTTTATCGCCCTCACGATGAAACATGGCCTATAGTGAAGAGGGCATAAGTAATGTTTACCCCCTTTTATTTCAAGCAAGTAATAGCTAATTTTAGGTAGTAAGCCATACTTTTTATTTCGTATAAATTTTGGCTAAATAGCAAAACTCTAATTAAGACGTCTAATGTGGTTAATATGATTCTCCAGTCTTGGCTGACCCAATTATGCACCATGCTTCCAAATGTGCAGTCAGCAGTTGTTTTTGAAACACCAGATGTATCCGAAACATCCTTGCCTTCTGCAACCTGGCCAAGCGAAGCGATAAATATCTCTAACCTTGGCCACGTATGCTCACTATTAAAAGCACAAACGGGCCCTGTCATCATTTTAGGGAACACGCCTAACAACGCCTTGGCAGTAGAAATAGCACAGCCTACTTCAGACACTCTTGTCATCGCTTACCCCTTAAATATAGATAATTTAGAAGGTGTGGTGATCTTAGAACTCTCTAGCAAACACGCCCAGCAAAACGTTATTTTACAACTATTGAATTGGGGAAAAGATTGGCTAGGCTTGCTTCTGAAAACTGCGAATAATCCCGATAACAAACTGGCAGAAAACGATACTGCAAACACAGTTATTACTATAACTGACTCTAATCACGCATTAAACCGTCACCTTCAGGTCATTCAAACGATACTGAATAGTAAGGCCCAATATGAGTCATATTTAGCTCTAGTCTCAGAGATCGCCAATATATATAACTTCAATAGAGTCTGGCTAGGCGAATCAAATTATCACCAAGTCAAGGTTAAAGCCTTATCAAACACAGCTAGCTTCGATGCTAGAAGTAATCTTTCACGGCATGTCCAAACAATTATGGAAGACGCGAATACCCTTACAACAGGACAGATTCTTAATCGTAATAACGAGGGCTTGAATGAAGGGTGTTTCATCTCAGAAAACTCACTAAAGCAGTTATTAAGTGATCACGACAACCAAGCGATAATAGCGTTTCCTTTACAGCATAATAACGAAAGAATTGGCGTATTGCTGTGTGAATCAAGACACGCTCCAAGTAATGTAAGTATTGAACAAATAAAGTCACTTTTAGATTTTGTTGTACCGTTATTAGCCTTAAAGAAACAAGCGGTCGAGAGCATTCCTCAGCAATTTAAGAAGTTGATAAAACAGCAGTTAGCACAAGTATCAACAGGAAAGCTAGGGAATATT